>NZ_JAABLT010000009.1:0-103817 GCF_009915125.1 Proteus sp. G2673 | reverse complement strand
ACGCCCTACAGGATTCGAACCTGTGACCTACGGCTTAGAAGGCCGTTGCTCTATCCAACTGAGCTAAGGGCGCCTAGAAGAACTTTAGACGTTAGCAAGACTACTCTGATAACGGATGTGAATTATACGTTCAACATTCTGAGAGTCAACGATTTTTCAACGATATCAAACTATATGGTCAAAATATGGCAAGTATTCGACTGACAGATTGCTCTTGATCTGACAAAATAGACCAATACCGTAATTGAATAATTTGGATGTATAGATGTCAGCAAGAATTATAGATGGGAAATCGATTGCGCAGACCATCAGAAGCGAAGTTGCAGAAAAAGTAAAACAACGTATTAATGCCGGAAAACGAGCGCCTGGTTTAGCGGTTATTTTAGTGGGAGATAACCCTGCATCACAGATTTATGTTGGAAGTAAACGTCGCGCTTGTGAAGAAGTCGGATTTATTTCTCGCTCTTATGATTTACCAGATACTACCAGTGAAGCTGATTTATTAAATCTGATCGACCAACTTAATAAAGACAGTACCATTGATGGTATCCTCGTCCAACTCCCTTTACCTGCTGGAATTGATAATGTTAAGGTTTTAGAACGCATCCATCCTGATAAAGATGTCGATGGCTTTCACCCTTACAATATCGGCCGCTTATGCCAACGAGCACCTAAATTACGCCCTTGTACACCTCGTGGTATTGTCACACTGCTAGAGCGTTGTAATATTCCAATGAATGGCTTAAATGCCGTTATTATTGGCGCATCAAATATTGTTGGTCGCCCAATGAGTTTAGAACTATTACTTGCAGGTTGTACAACTACAGTTACCCACCGTTTTACTAAAGACCTACGTTTCCATGTTGAGCACGCGGATTTAGTCGTTGTGGCGGTAGGTAAACCTAACTTTATTCCTGGTGAGTGGATTAAACCAGGTGCAATCGTGATTGATGTCGGTATCAACCGTCTTGAAAGTGGTAAAGTTGTTGGGGATGTTGATTTTGAAGCCGCCTCTCAACGTGCGGGCTGGATTTCTCCCGTCCCTGGTGGTGTAGGTCCAATGACAGTCGCCACACTTATTCAAAATACTTTGCAAGCATGCGAAGAATACCACGACCCTGAAACAGGAAATAATTAATCGATGGAAACATTTCAATTAGATGGGCACGACTATGTCGAGCTTTGTGATTTATTAAAACTTCAAGGTTGGACTGAAAGCGGAGCTTCTGCTAAAAGTGTTATTGCTGAAGGTTTAGTGAGTGTTGACGGTGAAGTTGAAACTCGTAAACGCTGTAAAATTATTGCGGGAAAAGTTGTCACCTTTGGTGAGTTTTCCGTTAGCGTCAGCAAATAATCAGCAAATCAATTAATATTGAAAAAGCGTCGCTATCTTAGCCTCGCTTTTTTTCTTTTTAATCCTTTTTTACCTTGAATAGACTTTTTCTTCCTCTTTTTTCTTATTTAATCATATGAAAAAAAAGAAAATAACATAACCAATTGAATTAAAATAAAATAATAAAATTTAATTTAATATATTTAAATTTAGATCATCATTTTCAAGCTTGTCTATAGTTATAATCTTCTTTCGGTGTTCAGCAAATTGTACATTTTATAAAAAAATAGATAAAAAGAAATGCTATAAGTTATTATTTTATATATAGATAACACTTTTTAACCATTACTGTAAAACTTCAGCAACAAACCTTTTTGTTGATACTTTTATCCGTTTATTCATGTTTAAATGCATTAAAATGTGATTTAGATCTAATTTATTTCTACTTTCATTAGGCAAAAGAACATTGTTTGTACTAAATTATAGATTATAATTTGAAACGATTCAGCTTGATGATACTATTTTAGTTGTTATTTTATAATATTTACATCTTTTTGCCCTTTATCTAACAGGAGATTTTATGCTCGGCTTACCCACTCAAGGTATCTCTGTTTTTGCTAAATTACAGCAAAAATTGATGCCTGTTCTTTTATTTAAGGTAAGGAACTAGCATGAAACGCAGAGTAGCAACCATCACACTTAACCCTGCATATGATCTTGTAGGTTTAAGTGCTCCTATTGAACTTGGTGAAGTTAATCGAGTTAAAACAGCAGGCTTCCATGCTGCGGGTAAAGGCATCAATGTGGCTAAGGTTTTAAAAAGCCTTGGCGTTGATGTTACTGTTGGAGGCTTTTTAGGCAAAGAAAACCAAGATGGATTCCAAAAAGAGTTTAGTGACTCGGGTATCGCTAACCGTTTTCAAATGGTTGAAGGTCGTACTCGTATTAACGTCAAACTCACAGAACCCAATGGTAAAGTAACTGACTTCAATTTTTCTGGTTTTGAAATCACTAAACAAGACTGGACTCGCTTTGTCAACGATACGCTAAGTTGGGCGGGTCAATTTGATATGATTTGTGTCAGTGGTAGTGTTCCTCCTAGCATTGATCTCAATGATTTCACTACATGGATGACTCGCTTACGTAGTGAATGTATGTGTTTGATCTTTGACAGTAGTCGAGATGCCTTTGTCGCTGGGTTAAAAGCTGCCCCTTGGCTTGTTAAACCTAATCATCATGAATTAGAAATTTGGGCGGGTAGATCCTTACCTAAGCTTTCTGATATTGTGCAAGCGGCTGAAGCATTGCGTCAGCAAGGTATTGCCCATGTTGTCATTTCATTAGGCGAGCAAGGTGCGATGTGGGTTAATGCGTCTGGAGCATGGATGGCGAAACCACCTAAATGTGATGTCGTAAGTACCGTCGGAGCTGGAGACTCTATGGTTGGTGGTTTAATTTATGGTTTAATGATGCGACAAACTAGTGAACATACTTTACGTCTTGCGACTGCCGTTTCTGCGCTTGCTGTGAGCCAAACCAATGTTGGTATTCATGATCGCGAACAATTAGCAAAAATGATGACAGAAGTAGAATTAACTCCGCTAAAATTATAAGTAATCATACTCAGTGGTAATTTGAATAATATTAAGTAGAATTACCAACTCTTCTATTAAATAGATTAACGCTCTACTATAAAACATCAAAAATAGAATCTCTTTAATTGATTAATTATCTTTTATTATTAAATCAAACTTTATTTTTTCTATTTATTCGATAAACTTCACTTTAATAAAATTTAACAAAGATATTCTAAAATCAATAAAAACTTATTTCTGTTTTTAGGAGAAGTTATGGAAAGGCCCATAATACTTTTATGGATCCAAGTTATTTCAGTATTATTTTTAGGTATTAGTTTGTTTATATTAGTTGCAGGGGCACCGATTTATTTATTAGCAATGGCAATGGGTGGAGGCCAAACAATGCTAGCGGGACTGTTCATCATGCTGTGTCTAATTATAACGATGATCATGCAAGTAACGGCATGGATAAAACTCGCTAAAAATAGTAGAAATGCTTACTCTTTTTTAAAAATATCATGGATATGCTTATCTATTTCGCTCTTTTTTATACTTAGTATTTCGATGTCATTAACGAATATCTCAGAAATTAGCTTTGTTGTTTTTTCTATTATCGTGATCTTAACACATCGACTCTTTTTCTCTGAAAATGTAATTGCTTATTTTGAATATAAACAAAAAGATAGCAAAAGAAAAACCAGTATTATGAGTCAATGAATTAATCATCAGACAAAAAAATATCGGATATTTAATATCCGATATTTTTATATTAAACGCGAAACTCAATTATCGTATTAATTATTACGACGCCAAACAGTTCCTTGAGGACCATCTTCTAAAACAATCCCCATCGCTGTTAATGCGTCACGAGCAACATCAGCCGCTGCCCAATCTTTATTTTTACGAGCATCGTTACGCTGTTGAATTAATAATTCAATTTTTTCAACTTCACTGGCATCATCTGCTTTAGCACCACTTTGTAAGAAATGCTCAGGCTCTTGCTCTAATAAACCTAATACTTTAGCAAGTTTACGTAATACTGCGGCTAAACCATTCGCTGCATTCATATCAACCGCTTTTAGACGATTGACCTCACGCGCTAAATCAAACAAAACGGAATAAGCTTCAGGTGTATTGAAATCATCGTTCATTGCGTCAATAAATTGTGCTTCAAACGCTTCGCCACCCACCGGTTGTGCATTTTCATCTGTGCCACGTAATGAAGTATATAGGCGTTCTAATGCAGTACGCGCCTGTTTTAAGTTTTCTTCAGTGTAGTTAAGTTGACTACGATAATGGCCTGATAATAAGAAATAACGCACTGTTTCAGCATCGTAATAAGCCAATACATCACGAATAGTAAAAAAGTTATTAAGTGACTTAGACATTTTTTCTTTGTCTACCATCACCATACCAGAGTGCATCCAGTAATTAACGTAAGGACCATCATGGGCACAAGTTGATTGCGCTATTTCATTTTCATGATGAGGGAACATTAAGTCTGAACCACCGCCATGAATATCAAAATGATGTCCTAACTCTTTACTATTCATCGCAGAACATTCGATATGCCAACCAGGGCGACCTTTTCCCCATGGCGACTCCCAGCTTGGCTCACCCGGTTTAGACATTTTCCATAAGACGAAATCCATTGGATTGCGTTTAACGTTAGCCACCTCAACTCGAGCCCCCGCTTGTAGTTGCTCTAAATCTTGACGAGAAAGTAAGCCATAATCAGGATCGGTATCAATCGCAAACATCACATCACCATTGTCGGCAACGTAAGCATGTCCACGTTTAATTAGCGCTTCTGTTAATTCAATAATTTCAGCAATATGGTGTGTTGCTCGTGGCTCTGAATCAGGACGAGCAATATTTAATGCATCAAAATCTTTGTGCATTTCAGCTAACATACGCGTGGTTAATTGCTCACATGTTTCATTATTTTCAATCGCACGTTTGATGATTTTATCATCTACATCCGTTACGTTACGAACATAGTTAACATCATATCCTAAGTAACGTAGATAACGGGTTATGGCATCAAAAGCCACAAATGTACGTCCATGGCCAATATGGCATAAGTCATAAATAGTGATGCCACACACGTACATACCTATTTTTCCTGCATGGATAGGTTTAAATTCTTCTTTTTGGCGAGTGAGAGTATTAAAAATCTTTAGCATCAGTGGACGTTCCCGTTTTCAACTGTACGTGTTTATTACGTTTTTATATAAAAGAAAATAACAACTACTATAGCATGATATTAATTAGGATATTGGATCTTGAAGGCAAAGCAAACTCAAGATTAGGGTTTTTATCTTACTCTGCTTAGCGCTTATTTTCACTGCTCAATCGCCGCTAGTGAATAATCAATCTTCTATTATTTGACTAAATTTTAGCGAAACGTGTTTTTTCCTTTTATTACTGATTTATTTAGCAAGAAAAAACAGCGTAAGAAAAAGATGCATACTGACTAAATTAGGCAACTGTGATATAAAAACGGGACTGTTGTTTATGCCCAAATCTGGGTAAAGCTAAAATTATATTAGGATCTGAATATGGTTACTTTTCATACCAATTACGGCGATATCGTGATTAATACATTTGCAGACAAAGCACCTGCAACCGTAGAAAATTTTTTAGACTACTGTAAAGAAGGATTCTACGATAACACTATTTTCCACCGTGTCATCAATGGTTTTATGATCCAAGGTGGTGGTTTTGAACCAGGTATGAACCAAAAAGCAACCAAAGCACCTGTAAGAAACGAAGCAAATAATGGCCTAGCAAACAACCGCGGCACATTAGCAATGGCTCGTACGAACGATCCACACTCTGCTACTGCTCAATTTTTTATCAACGTTGCAGACAACGATTTCTTAAACTTCCGTGCTGAAAACGCAAATGGTTGGGGATATTGTGTCTTTGCTGAAGTTGTTGAAGGCATGGACGTTGTTGATAAAATTAAAGCAGTTTCCACAGGTCGTAGCGGTTTCCACCAAGATGTTCCTCGTGAAGATATCGTCATTAAAAGTGTAACGGTTAGCGAATAAGCCTCACTCTTTATGTGTACGCTTTTTATTGCAGACCTGCACTTAAGTGAACATGAACCGGCAATCACTGCCGGTTTTCTTCGCTTTTTAAAAGAACAAGCCATTCATGCAAAAGCACTTTATATCTTAGGTGATTTTTTTGATTTTTGGATAGGTGACGATGATCCTAATCCTTTACATCAACAAATTGCTCAAGCTCTGATGACGTTAAAAAATGCAGGAGTGCCTTGCTATTTTATTCATGGAAATCGTGATTTTTTAATTGGCTCTCGTTTTGCCAAAGAAAGCGGTATCACCTTACTTCCACAAGAAAAAGTGCTCGAAATTGAGAAAAATCGCATCTTAATTTTGCATGGTGATACACTTTGTACAGATGATGAAGCGTATCAACGTTACCGTAAAAAAGTACATAATAAATTTATTCAGCGCTTATTCTTACTATTGCCTCTATTTATTCGACTACGTATTGCTGACAAAATGCGCTCGCGTAGCCAACACGAAAATCAGTACAAATCAGATGCCATTATGGATGTTAACCCTCAGGCAGTGATTGATACTTTTAAACATTTCAATACAGAATGGATGATCCACGGTCATACACATCGTCCCGCAATTCATACTGTCAACATTGATGATAAAATACATTATCGTGGTGTATTAGGTGCTTGGCATACTGAAGGCTCTATGTTTAAAGTGACTGCGGATAAAATAGAACTTATTCATTTTCCCTTCTAAGTTGTTTTGCTTATTTTCTGCATAAAAAGGCTATTTTTTCTTTACGCAAACGTTTTCCTTGATGTGTTAGCGTGATACTATCATCCTCAGTTTATTAGGCTATATCCGTTTATGCTTACAGGAGCAGTTAAGTAATGTCTTCTCAAGTTGGTCTAAATACCTCTTCCGCTCGTATCGCCATTGTAATGGGCTCTAAAAGTGACTGGACAACCATGTCTCATGCCGCTGATGTACTAGACGCACTACAGCTTCCTTATCATGTTGAGATTGTTTCTGCGCATCGAACCCCTGATAAGCTATTTAGCTTTGCAGAACAGGCAAAAAATAATGGCTTTGACGTCATTATTGCAGGTGCTGGCGGCGCAGCCCATTTACCCGGTATGCTCGCAGCAAAAACACTTGTTCCTGTATTAGGTGTTCCAGTTCAAAGTGCAGCATTAAGTGGTGTTGATAGCCTTTACTCTATTGTACAAATGCCGAAAGGTATTCCCGTGGGAACATTAGCGATTGGTAAAGCAGGTGCTGCCAATGCGGCTTTATTAGCAGCTCAAATTTTAGCATTACACTCTCCTACTATTTTTGAAGCACTAACAGCATGGCGCACAGCACAAACTGACGATGTATTAAATAACCCTGATCCAAGGGAGACACTATGAAGCCTGTTTGTGTTCTGGGAAATGGTCAATTAGGGCGAATGCTAAAACAAGCAGGAGAACCTTTAGGCATTGCGGTTTATCCAGTAGGATTAGATGCAGAGCCCGAAGCCGTTCCCTATCAAAAAAGCATAATCACAGCTGAAATTGAGCGCTGGCCTGAAACTTCACTCACCAAAGAGTTAGAACGTCATACTAACTTTGTAAACCGTGATATTTTTCCATTACTTGCTGATAGATTACCTCAAAAACAGCTTCTTGATGAACTGGGTTTAGCAACGGCACCTTGGCAACCATTAACATCACCAACACAGTGGCCTGATATTTTCGCTCAACTGGGTGATTTTATTATTGTAAAGCGCCGTGTTGGTGGTTATGACGGTCGTGGTCAATGGCGCATTCACCCTGGTGAAGAGCAACAATTACCCGCTGAAATTTATGGTGAATGCATTGTTGAGCAAGGTATTCCCTTTTCTGGTGAAGTGTCCTTAGTTGGAGCCAGAGATAGAAACGGTCATTGTGTATTTTATCCTTTAACACATAATCTTCATCAAGATGGCATTTTGCGTATGAGTGTTGCATTACCAACACCTGCATCAGAACTGCAACAATCAGCAGAAAAAATGCTGACCGCCATCCTTAATAAGCTCAATTATATCGGTGTCATGGCGATGGAGTGCTTTATCGTTGGTAATAAATTACTTATCAACGAATTAGCGCCTCGTGTTCATAACAGTGGCCATTGGACACAAAATGGCGCCTCAATTAGCCAGTTTGAGTTACACCTACGTGCAATTTTAGATTTACCGATGCCAAAACCTGAGGTTTGCCAACCCGCAGTAATGGTTAATTTGATCGGAACTGATGTCAATCCTCAATGGCTTTCATTGCCATTAGTGCATTTACATTGGTATGAAAAAGAAGTTCGCCCTGTGCGCAAAGTGGGGCACCTCAATCTTGTTCATCGCGATAATTACCCACTGAAAGAGACACTCAAATCATTAAGCTCAATGCTTGATGATGCCTATCAGTTCCCTATCAAATGGGCTTTAGAAAAATTAAGCTAGCAGTCCGACTCATAAAGTTAGAGAATAATAGCCTTTAAACGAACAGACCTTAGATAAAAAGGTCTGTTATTCGCTATTTTCTCCTGATTATTCAGGTTACTGCACCCGTTTGATGGAGTCAGGATGCAAGTCACGCAACAGGTTTTTGGGCCCGTTTATCAATGGAGTATGCTGATATTATTGGGCTTTGTGTATTTTTTAGCTACCGCAACCACATTTACCTCTTTAGGTGTTGTTCTTCCTAGTATGATAAACGAGCTAGAGTGGAACTGGACTCAAGCAGGTCTTGGTTTTACGTTATTAGGATTAACCTGCGGTCTTGCGAGTTTTTTACCTACCTTACTGATCCGTAAATTAAGTGTTCGCCTTACACTACTAATTGGGTTGAGCATTTTTGTCAGTGGTTTCTATTTTCTTTACGAAACATACACCATTGCGCGTTATTTTCTTGGTACTGCACTATTAGGTGTTGGTTTTACACTACTGGCTACCGTACCCGGTACTTATGTTATTTCCCGCTTATTTGAAAAACAATCCTTTGCCTTTGGTGTCTATTTTACCATTGGTGGATTAGGTGGTGTTGCCGGGCCTTGGATCTACTTTTTAGCAACCCATTTATGGCATACATGGCGAATGCATTGGCTTATTTCCGCGATCACTCTCACCGTTGTGACTCTTCTCACTATTTTATTTTTACGTGAAGGGAGTAAAGAGCAAGAACATGCAAAAAAAATTAGCCAACTTCAATCCACAAAACGTATCTATCAAACTAAAGAAATTTGGACAGCTCGTCATGCTTTAAGAACATGGCAATTTTATGTTATTGCTGCGACTTACACGGCTTTTTTATGGTGTGGGATCACAGTCAATAGCTTTGCGGTTGCACATATTATTGAAAATGGTTTTGGTGAAACTATTGCTGCAACACTATTAAGTAGTATGGCATTTATCAATGCGTTCTCGCGCTTAGCGGGTGGGGCTATTGGTGAATGGTTAGAACCTAAAAAATTACTTATCGCAAGCTTAAGTATTATTATCATCGGCTTGCTCGCACTAAGTATGGCTAATTCTTGGATTTACCTGATCTTATTTACGGTTTGTGTCGGTATTGGTTATGGCATGACGTTCTTAGCATCAAGTATATTGCTTGCTAACTATTTTGGTCGTACCCCTTATCTTGAGCTATTTTCTGTAATGAATTTAATTTCAACACTAGCTTGTTTAGCACCCTTTTTTGCTGGGGCAATCAAAGATATTTCAGGTAGCTTTACACCGGCATTCTTGATTTTAACCCTACCTGTTTTACTGATTTTAATAGTCACTCTATTTATGAAACCACCGGTTTATCCTAAATTTCAGCATGCGAGTGAGCAAGAAAAGTAACCCTTAAATAAGCAAGATAACGAGTTTCATATTATAAAAACGCATTTTCTAAGGAGACGTTAAGCTGATGAATGATGCATTAATAATAAAATACTCAATAGGTGTTAGCATCGCTTTAGCCTGTTTGGTTGGCTTTATCATCGTATCTCTTTTTCATGATAAAAAGAAAAAACGCCACAGAAATATTATTGTTCATATCAGCCAAGCTATTTTTCTTTGTAGTTTAGTGATTATCTTAAGCCAATATTGTGAAATGGCTGTGGTTGATTTTAATCTCCATTTTATCTCTTTTAGGATGATTAATTTCTTTACCTATATTGGTATTGCATTAATTTTAATGAGAAAATTTTTCTTACTGATTAATCGGCTAGAAAAAGCTCAAATTAAAAAAGGCAGTGATCCTACTTCTGCTCGTATTATTTCTCGCATATTCAAAATCACTCTATTTGTTATTATCATTTTATTGTTCGGTGAGCATTTTGGCATGAGCTTATCCGGCTTAATGACATTTGGAGGGTTAGGTGGCATTGCCATTGGCATGGCAAGTAAAGATGTATTAAGTAATCTTTTCTCTGGTGTCATGCTCTATTTCGATCGTCCTTTTAATATTGGTGATTGGGTACGCTCACCTGATCGTAATATTGAAGGCACTGTAGTCGAAATTGGTTGGCGTATTACCAAAATCATTACTTTTGATCATCGACCGCTTTATATTCCCAACTCTATTTTTTCATCTATTAGTGTAGAAAATCCGGGGCGAATGACTAATCGACGTATTGAAACTGAACTCGGTTTACGTTACGAAGACTCTGATAAAATTGGCGTAATTGTTGAAGATATCCGCACCATGCTAATGCAAAATGACAAAATTGATACGCAACAAACCTTGTTAGTCTATTTTAATCAATTCGCAGACTCTTCACTCAATATCATGGTGTATTGTTTTACCAAAACAACCATATGGGCACAGTGGCTTGAAGCTCAACAAGAAGTCTATTTAAAGATGATTGAGATTGTGCATAAACATGGTGCTGACTTTGCCTTTCCGTCTCAAACAATTTATATCGAAAAATCGTCTTCTATCCCACAATAATAAAAATGGATAAGTTTAGCCTCTGATAAACTTATCCATTTATCAATCACCAATAACGGTAAACTATGCATTTATTATGCATAAAACAATCAACCTTATTGCTTTAATTTATTTCAATCATATTCACAACCAAGTATATTGATCGCCAATTCTTCTATTGATACAAATGCGAGTATAATGAAAAAAATGAAGTTGGCGTGTCACCCTACTCTTTCACACTATTTTTATTCTGAACGTCCGATTGTTGATATTGTTGATGCAAATTTAACGCAAATATCAGTAGTAGTGTTGTCATTGTCAGATATTGAGTCTGGCCAATTAGATCGCATTCATCAAACAGGGTTTCAACTTCCCGTATTTATTGCAGTTAATATTAATGATGCAATCAGTGCTGAATTGCTTAATCAAGTTTCAGGGATTGTGATTACAGATAAAAATGCACATCAAAAAAATAGCACGTTAATTAATAAAGCGGCACAGCAATATGAAGAGAGTCTGACCACACCATTTTTTTCACGCTTAGTGAATTATGTTGCCGAAAAGAACATCGCTTTTGATTGCCCTGGACATCAAGGCGGAGAGTTTTTCCGTCGTCATCCTGCTGGCGAACAATTTTATCAATATTTTGGTGCGAATCTATTTCGTGCTGATCTCTGTAATGCTGATGTCGAAATGGGTGATTTGCTTATTCATGAAGGTGCGCCTTATGATGCCCAAACTTTTGCAGCGCAAGTATTTAATGCCGATAAAACCTATTTTGTTTTAAATGGAACCTCATCTTCTAATAAAGTTGCCTTAAATGCTTTATTGGCACCAAATGATTTAGTGTTATTTGATAGAAATAATCATAAATCCAATCATCATGGTGCACTAATTCAAGCAGGAGCAACACCTGTCTATTTAGAAACAGCTCGTAATCCCTTTGGCTTTATTGGTGGTATTGATGCTCATTGCTTTGAAGAACACTATTTACGCCAACAAATTGCAGAAATTGCGCCAGAACGTCAATTCGATAAACGCCCTTTCCGTTTAGCTGTTATTCAACTAGGCACTTATGACGGTACAATTTATAACGCGAGGCAAGTTGTCGATAAAATTGGTCATCTTTGTGATTATATTTTATTTGATTCTGCATGGGTGGGTTATGAACAATTCATTCCAATGATGAAACAGTGTTCACCTTTGTTACTAACACTGAATGAAGACGATCCTGGTATTCTCGTTACTCAATCTGTTCATAAGCAGTTAGCGGGATTTTCACAAACCTCACAGATACATAAAAAAGATGCCCATCTTAAAGGGCAATCTCGTTATGTTAATCATAAACGTATGAATAATGCTTTTATGATGCATGCATCCACCAGCCCATTTTATCCCCTTTTTGCCGCTCTTGATGTCAATGCAAAAATGCACTCAGGCAAAAGTGGTGAAGCGATGTGGATGAGTTGCGTAAAGCAAGGCATTGAAGCCCGTAAATCATTACTAAAGCAGTGCCAGTTTATTAAGCCATTTATTCCTGAAGTGGTTGATGGAGTTGCTTGGCAAGACCACGACACAGATGAAATCGCCCACGATCAGCGTTTTTTTAATTTTATTCCTAATGATAATTGGCACTCATTTGAAGGTTACACAACCAATCAATACTTTGTTGATCCTTGCAAATTAATGCTTACAACGCCGGGTATCGATCCTCATACAGGGGAATATGGATCTTTTGGTGTACCAGCCTCTATTTTGGCAAATTATCTACGTGAGCACGGCGTTATCCCTGAAAAAAGCGATCTCAATTCAATCTTATTTTTGCTGACTCCCGCAGAACATCAAGCAAAGTTTGATCGCTTAATCTCTTTGATTGTTCAATTTGAAAAACACTTAGTTGAAGATGTGCCATTAGAACAAATCTTGCCTTCTGTATGTCGTCGCTATCCATCTCGTTATCAGGGGTATACATTACGACAACTCTGTCAGGAAATGCATGATATTTGTGTCAGATACAATATCAAATTACTGCAAAAACAGATGTTTAGAAAGAGTCACTTTCCTAAACGAGCATTAAGTCCGCAACAAGCTAATATTGAGTTTGTTCGTGGTAATGTTGAATTTTTACCTTTAAATAAATTATCAGGACGCATTGCTGCTGAAGGTGCTTTACCTTATCCGCCAGGTGTTTTATGTGCTGTACCCGGTGAAATTTGGGGAGGTGCTGTTTTACGTTATTTTCAGGCACTTGAAGCCTCGATTAATCAGCTTCCAGGCTTTTCAACTGAACTTCAAGGGGTCTATATTTATGATGAAGAAGATGGCAGTAAGCAAATTTATGCTTATGTTATAAAAGAATAATAGTCTTATCTTTCCCCATAAAAAATGCTGATGTTTAATTGAACTGACATCAGCATTTTTATTTAACTTTGTTTATAAGCCTTATTTTATTTCAACTATTCGCCTTGTATCCGTCGATATTGACCTTTATCTTGCAACAACCTAACGCCTAAGATACTGCCACATAATGAAAGTAATAATGCCGCAACAATAGGTACAGTGATCCACATTCCCCATTGTGGTTGCCACGGGAACTTAAACACGGATATTTGTAATAAGCTTAATGCGACTTCTGCACCAATCGCTGCGGCGAAACCCGCCATTAAACCTAATAATGCAAATTCAGCCCAAAGTGTGCGTCGTAATAATGATTTACCCGCTCCCAGAGTGCGATAAACCACCAGCTCAATGCGTCGTTGTGTCATTCCTACCTGAATTTGAGCAACTAACAATAACGCACCACAGATCATGACCAATCCAACCATAATTTCTAATGCTCGGCTGACTTGCTGTAAAATTTGTTGAACTTGCTGAATTAATGCACCTGTATCTAACACGCTTACCGTTGGAAATTGCCGATTAAGTGCCGTAATTAACCCGCCCTCACCATTGTAGTAAAAGCTACTCATCCATTTTTCTGGCTGATTACTCAACCCTTCTTCAGAGAAAATAAAGAAGAAATTAGGGCGCATATTTTCCCAATCAACATGACGAATACTTGTAACGATGGATTTAAATTCACGAGTATCACCGACAAAGGTTAATTCATCACCCAATTTAATCTCGAGTTGTTCTGCAACACCTTGATCGAGAGAAACCCCATTCCCCTCAGGAGGCCATGTTCCCTCAACAATTACGTTATCTTTTGGCAATTCGCTATGCCACGTTAAGTTAAGCTCTCGACGAACGGTGTTATTACCTGCATCACGTTTATCTGCCCACTCTTTAGCATTATGCTCATTAATTTGTGTTAAACGCGCTAACACCACAGGGAATGCATCTGTAGGCTCAACATTATGTTTTGCCAATAAAGCATTAATTTCTTGAACTTGAGGCGCAGACATATTGATGAGAAAATAATTAGGGCTATCTTCTGGTAATTGTTTTTGCCATTTATCGAGTAAATCCCCTTGAATAAGGACTAACAGCGTTAACAACATAAATGAAAGCGCGAAAGCCGCAAGCTGAGTCATCGTTTGAAAAGGTTGTCGTAATAAACGAGTAACTGCTAAGCGCGCACTAAGTTGACGGAATTTAAACTGCTTTAATATCCATAGTCCTAGCCAACCAATTATTCCAAGTAAAAAGGCAATAACAACAACACCAAATAGAATTGACCAGAGTAAAACGCCTGTTCCGGCAAAAAGCGTTAAGGCACCGACAACAATTAAGCCTACTATCGGTAAATAATAACGAAGAGGCCATATAGGTGCCGTAGTATCACTTCTTAATACACGGGAAGGTTGTGTTGCCATCAATTGATAGTAAGGCCTTATCCCCGTTAATAATGCAATTAGCAGTAAAGAGCCTACAGACCATCCCCACGGTAAAAAACTTGCGTCGGGTAAACTTTTCGGTAACACAGGCGCTAAAATTTGTAGCAATATCGTTTCGAAAATAAGTCCTACGAATGAACCAACAATAATAGCGCCAATCAAAATCACGCCCCATTGCCCAATGATCCATTTTCTTAATGCACGCTTATCTGCCCCTAATGTTTTTAATACCGCAATTAAAGTATGACGACTACGACAATAATGAGCCATGGAAACCGCAACGGCCGATATAGCAAGCAATAACGTTAATAGAGCTGAAAGCAAAAGAAAGTTTTTCGCACGCTCCATTGATTGTGAAAGCGCACCACTGTCTTGTTTTAAACTATTCCAACGCTGATCGGGTTTTAATAACGGGTCGAAACGTTGCTGATAGCTATCAATCACGGACTCATTACCAGCAAACATATAGCGATAAGTTAGGCGGCTCCCGGGTTGTACTGCTCCTGTTGCTTCAACATCATCAAGATTAATTAAAATACGGGGGGCTATTTGAAAAGGATTAAACCCACTGTCTGGCTCTTGAATTAATACACCACTAATCGTAAAGGATGCATCACCTACATCAATTTTATCGCCGACTTTTATATCAAGTAATTCTAGTAATCTAGCATCAACAAGCGCAGTTCCTTTTTCCGGTTTTAACCCTGCTGGCTCCGTTTCTAGCTCACCATACAGTGGATATAATTTGTCTGCGGCTTTCACCAACGCAAGTTGTGGTGTATCGCCTTCAGGCGCATAAGACATCGTGGTAAATTGCATTTGGCGACTGAGCGTTAACCCGTCTTTTTTCGCCTCTGTAAGCCAGTTTTCATCAACAGGATAAGACGCACGTAAGACTAAATCGCCCGCAATTAAATCACGACTTTGAGCGTAAATGCTTTTATCTATTCGATCACCTATACGCCCTAAAGCAAGCACACAAGCAACCGCAAGCGCTAAAGAAAGCCAAACAATTAATAGTGCAGGAGAACGCCATTCACGCCAAAACCAACGCCAAATCATGACTCCTCCTTAAGTTGTCCATCTACTAATCGTAATCGTCTTTGGCAACGAGCAGCTAGCTCATTGTCATGAGTCACTAAAATCAATGTTGTTGCATAATCTCGGTTAAGAGAGAACAACAAGTCAGCAATTTTATCGCCGGTTTTGCGGTCAAGATTTCCTGTTGGCTCATCCGCAAAAAGAATAGCAGGCTGAGTACAAAATGCTCTTGCTAATGCAACGCGTTGTTGCTCACCGCCAGAAAGTTGCGCTGGCATATGGTATAAACGTTCGCCTAATCCTAACTGCTTTAGTAAATCAACTGCACGCGCATAACTATGCTTTTCTGACTCGCCTTTTAATAATGCGGGCAACTGCACATTTTCGAGCGCATTCAATGTCGGAATTAACATAAATGATTGAAAAACAAACCCAACATGTTGAGCTCGCAACTTAGCACGTTCTTCTTCATTCATTTTTGTGAGATCTTCTCCCATTAATTTCACACTGCCAGTGCTACCATCATCTAATCCAGCAATGATCCCTAGCAGAGTCGATTTGCCCGATCCTGATTCACCAATTAAAGCAATTGTCTGTGCGGACTCGACAACTAACTCAACACCCTGCAATATAGAGATCTGACTATCACCTTCTCCTACTTGTTTGGTTAACTGATGAACTTCAAGAACCTTTTCCGTCGACATACATTTTTCCTTATCGTTATGATGATGTTTAGCTTTAAGGCGGTTGCTGCTGATACCTTTTTAATCTTTGGTGACAGCTTGAGTGCAGGATATCGTCTTCCGATAGAAAGTGCATGGCCACAACGCCTTGCTGATAAATGGAAAACAACCTACCCTGAAATTAATGTTGTTAATGCAAGCATTAGTGGTGAAACTGCCTTTCAGGGACAAAATAGGCTTCCTGATTTATTAAAACAGCATCAACCACGCTGGGTTTTGATTGAATTAGGTGCAAATGATGGCTTACAGGGATACCCTGTTGCACAAACAAAAGACGCGCTACAAAACATCATTACACAAGTTAAAGCATCGGGCGCAACCCCACTTTTTATGCAAATTATGATTTCACCTAATTACGGGAAACGCTATACACAATCATTTTCAGCAATTTATCCTAAACTTGCAGAAGAGAATGCGATCCCTCTGCTTCCTTTTTATATGGAGCAAATAGCAGATAAGCCTGAGTGGATGCAAAACGACAGTATACATCCCAATGAAGATGCTCAGCCTTTTATTGCGCAATGGATGGATAAAACCTTATCCCCTTACTTAACACGTTAGACTATTCTGACAGTAGTTGACGTAGATTAAACGAGATTAATTGTAAAATTATGCAAAAGACGGTATTGATTACAGGAAGTTCCAGTGGAATAGGACTCTGCGCGGCAAAATCACTAAAGAAAAGAGGTTATCGAGTTCTTGCTGCTTGCCGTAAAGATGAAGATCTTAAACGCATGGAAACACTGGGATTAGAGCCTATTTATCTTGATCTTGATGATCCAAAAAGTGTTGAAAATGCGGCATTAGAAGTTATTCGTCTAACAAACGGTCGTTTATATGGATTATTTAATAATGGTGGATTTGGTGTTTATGGCTCATTAGATGCCATTACCCGCCAACAAATGGAAAAACAGTTTTCTACTAACTTTTTTGGTTTACATCAGCTTACTACATTACTTCTGCCAGCAATGTTGCCTCATGGTGAAGGAAGAATTATTCAAACCAGCTCTGTTATGGGGATTATCTCAACAGCTGGTCGAGGTGCTTACGCAGCCAGTAAATATGCAGTAGAAGCATGGTCTGATGCGCTAAGAATGGAAATTGCGCATACAGGTATTAAAGTAAGTTTAATAGAGCCAGGTCCAATAAGAACATGTTTCACTGAAAATGTCGCTCAAGCCGAAAAAGATAAACCTGTAAAAAATCCGGGGATTGCGAGTCGTTTCACATTAACGCCTGAAGATGTTGTGAAAAAGCTTATTCATGCTTTAGAAAGTCCAAAACCTAAGATACGTTATCCCGTAACCTTATTGACTTACGCAGTCAGAATATTAAAACGTTTTCTACCTGATGCTTTAATGGATGTTATTCTCAGTCGCCAAAGTGGCAAGGCTTGATTTTTCAGGATCTACCCTTACTTATTAATAAAATAGCGTTATAAATCGCATCTATATTTAAAACTCTCAAAAAGGGGCAAGTTAATGTTAGCAACTGCACATATTGTTGATGTAAATGAATCAAATATTCAACAAATTATAGAACAATCTATGACTAAACCAGTCATGATGTATTTCTATTCAGAACGTAGTCCTCATTGTGCAGAGCTTGGCGCAACATTAGATAAACTGGCAGCTGAATTTGCTGATCAATTTATTTTGGCAAAATTGGATTGTGATGTTGAACAAATGATTGCCTCACAATTTGGTTTACGTGCTATTCCAACTGTTTATATTTTGCAAGAAGGTCGCCCAGTTGATGGCTTTCAAGGCCCTCAACCTGAAGAAGCAATTCGCCAAGTGTTAGCCAATGTATTACCCAAACCAGAAGAATTAAAAGCGGCACAAGCCTCGCAATTACTTTCAGAAGGAAAAACCGAAGAAGCTTTACCTCTGTTAAAAGAAGCTCATCAACTCGCTCCTAAAAACAGTGAAATTACGCTCGCGCTAGCAGGCGCATTAATTTCTTTAAATAAAAATGAAGAAGCTCAAACTCTGTTAATTACTATCCCATTACAAGATCAAGATAGTTACTATCATAGTTTGTTAGCGCAAATTGAATTACAAAAACAGGCTGCTGATACGCCTGAAATTCAACAATTACAGAACGATTTTAATCAACAACCTGAAAATACCGATCTTGCTATTCAACTCGCACTGAAATTACATGAAGTTGCTCGTAATGAAGAGGCACTAGAGTTGCTATTTAGCTTTATCAAAAAAGATCTCAATGCTGGTGATGGGCAAGTTAAGAAAACCCTGATGGATATTCTATCAGCCTTAGGTACTAATGATAATTTAGCGTCTAAATATCGTCGTATGGTGTATTCTTTACTTTATTAATTTTATTTTCTTATTAAAGCAGACTTAGGACAGGTATATGGAAATAGTCATTGGTATTATCATCTTATTCGCTATTATTTTAGTTTTATGTGGTGTTAAAACCGTTCCACAAGGTTACCAGTGGACTGTCGAACGTTTTGGTCGTTACACTCGAACCCTCGCGCCAGGGCTTCAAATTCTCGTACCATTTGTTGATCGTATTGGTCGCCGTATCAATATGATGGAACAGGTTCTTGATATTCCGTCTCAGGAAGTTATTTCTCGTGATAACGCCAACGTCAGCATTGATGCGGTCTGCTTTATTCAAGTCATCGACCCTGTAAAAGCCGCGTATGAAGTTAATAATCTTGAACTTGCAATTATCAACTTAACACTGACGAATATCCGTACAGTATTAGGCTCAATGGAACTTGATGAAATTCTTTCTCAGCGTGACCAAATCAACAGTCGCCTTTTACTAATTGTGGATGATGCAACAAACCCTTGGGGTATCAAAATTACCCGTATTGAAATTCGTGATGTTCGCCCACCAAAAGAATTGATTTCTGCAATGAATGCGCAGATGAAAGCTGAACGAACTAAACGTGCCGATATTCTTGAAGCTGAAGGTATTCGTCAAGCGGCAATCTTAAAAGCAGAAGGTGAGAAACAAGGACAAATACTGAAGGCTGAAGGAGAGCGTCAATCTGCATTCTTACAAGCAGAAGCTCGAGAACGTGCAGCAGAAGCAGAAGCTAAGGCAACACAAATGGTATCTGAGGCCATTGCAAAAGGTGATATGCAAGCAATTAACTACTTTGTTGCTCAAAAATATACGGATGCATTGTCTCAAATTGGTTCAGCTAATAACAGTAAAGTTATTATGATGCCATTAGAAGCAAGTAATCTTATGGGTGCGATTGGTGGTATTTCTGAATTACTCAATACCAAAAAAAGTGACTCTGGCAACAAGAGCAATTAATTATGATTGAATGGATTAGTGCTCAACCTGCACTTTTCTGGCTTTGTCTTGGTGGCTTGCTGTTAATTACAGAAATGTTAGGAACAGCGGGATACCTTTTATGGTCAGGAATGGCGGCTCTGTGTGTATCGTTGATCACATGGATATTGCCTATTAGCTGGCCTATTCAAGGTATTTTATTTGCGATATTAACGGTAATTAGTGCTGTACTTTGGCACCTTTGGCTTAAACGCAGAAAACTATCAAAAGAAGCTGAAAACTTAAATCAGAAAACGCATCAACTGATTGGTATTCATGCGGTTTTATTATCAGATACTGAAAATGGTTTTAGTCGCGTAAAATTAGCTGATGGCAGTTGGCGTGTTTATTCAAACACGCCATTACTTGCCGGCGATAAGGTAACAGTAACCGCAATTGATGGTATTACCTTACAAGTGACTGCGCTTAAACAGACTATTTCTGGTGATGACAACACCCTGACAAATGATCGATGATAGGGCAATCGGCTCCTTCATCTCCGGGACACTCGCTGGCTAACAAAAGTAATCGTTGGCGAATGTCATTGAGCTCATTAATTGTTTTCTCAATTTCAGCCACTTTTTTTAAGGTGGCTTCTTTCACATCAGAACTATGGCGAGAAGGATTTCTTAATAGCATTAACAACGCGCGACACTCTTCTAAGTTAAAACCAACCTCTCTCGCTTGTCGCAATAATGTTAACTCTTCAATATGTTGAGCTTGATAATAACGATAGCCGTTTTCACCTCTTCCCGGTGGGGTTATCAAGTCTTTTTCTTCATAAAACCGAATAGCTTTAGCCGTTAATCCTGTTTTACTGGCGATTTCACTAATATTCAAAATTCCCCCTTGACCTTCCCCTTGCGGAAAGGTTTAGCCTTTATCTTGATAAGAAAAAACCTTTACAGAAAGCAAGTTACCGAATATTGAGCAATAATAGAGGTAACGCTTTTTATTTCGGAGATAAACTAACATGGCAAAAACTACGCTACTCGCATTACAAGGGCTTTCATGCTCCCACTGTGTTAACAGTGTAAAAAAAGCACTTGATGCTCGCAATGATATAGAACAGTCATATGTGACTATTCAATACGCTAAAATTGACAGTGATGCAACTGCTGAAAGTTTAATCAAAACAATTGAAGACGCAGGTTATGAAGCTAAAATTGCAACACAACCTGATATAAAATTAAGCCTAAGTGGCCTTAACTGCATGAAGTGTGTCGGTAAAACCGAAAAAGCATTATTAGCCATTGAAGGTGTTGTCGCCGTTAATGTAACAAAAGAGTCAGCTGAAATTTTTGGTGACGCGGCTGCGGATACTTTAATTGCAGCGATTACTGCTGAAGGTTTTCAAGCAAACTTAGCACCAACTGACAACATAGTTCATCTAACACTATCTGGTTTAAATTGTGGTCATTGTGTCGGCTCAGTCAAAAAAGCACTTGAAGCGACAACAGGCGTTGATAGTGCTGAAGTTGAATTAACACACGCAAAAGTAACGGGTTCTGCAACCGCTGAAACCTTAATTACCGCTGTTACAGAGGCTGGTTACGAAGCACAACTAGCGCGTACTGATTTCCCAAAAACTGAGCCGCTGACGCAAACGCATGCACAACTGGAAGCATCGTCAGCGGCTGTTTGTGATATTCCAGTCGAGAATGCTGATATTGATAATGGCGCTGAAATCAATACTGACAATGACAACAGTGTTCAGCTTTTAATTGATGGTATGACCTGTGCAAGTTGCGTAAACAAGGTTCACAACGCATTACAATCCGTTGATGGCGTTGAAAATGTGCGTGTAAACCTTGCTGAACGTAGCGCATTAGTGACAGGTGAAATCGATCATGATGCACTTGTGTCTGCCATCGAAAAAGCCGGTTATGGTGCTGAAATTATCCAAGACGATATAAAACGCAGAGAACGTCAGCAAGAAGTTGCTGTTGCCAATATGAAACGTTTTCGCTGGCAAGCCGCATTAGCGTTAATTGTCGGTATTCCTGTGATGGTTTGGGGAATGATCGGCGATAATATGATGCTTACTGAAGCTAACCACAGCATTTGGTTAGGCATTGGCATTACAACATTGTTTGTAATGGTTGTTGCAGGGGGACATTTTTATCGTAGCGCATGGCAGAGCTTAAAAAATCGTAGTGCCACAATGGATACCTTAGTGGCATTAGGAACGGGTGCCGCATGGCTCTATTCCATTACCGTAAATTTATGGCCTGAAATTTTTCCAGCTCAAGCGCGTCACCTCTATTATGAAGCCAGTGCAATGATCATCGGTTTAATCAATCTGGGTCATATGCTTGAACAAAGAGCGCGTCAGCGTTCATCTAAAGCATTAGAGCGACTATTAGATTTAACGCCTCCAACAGCAAGAGTTATCACTGAAAACGGTGAAGTTGAAATGCCATTGGCTGATGTTAAACAAGGAATGACATTACGTTTAGCAACAGGTGATAAAGTACCCGTTGATGGTGAAATTATCCAAGGTGAAGTGTGGATGGATGAAGCGATGTTGACAGGCGAGCCCATTCCACAACAAAAAGCAGTGGGTGACACTATTCATGCAGGAACAACAGTTCAAGATGGCTCTGTATTATTTAAAGCAGCAGCAGTGGGAAGTAAAACAACACTTGCTCGTATTATTAAATTAGTTCGCCAAGCACAAAGTAGTAAACCTGAAATGGGACAGCTAGCAGATAAAATATCAAGTGTGTTTGTCCCCATTGTCGTAGCTATTGCTCTTATTGCTGGTGCTATTTGGTATTTCTTTGGCCCATCGCCGCAAATTACCTATGCCTTAGTAATTATCACAACTGTTCTTATCATCGCTTGTCCTTGTGCTTTAGGTTTGGCAACACCTATGTCGATTATTTCAGGTGTCGGTCGTGCGGCTGAATATGGCGTGTTAGTTCGTGATGCCGATGCACTACAACAAGCAAGTATGCTAGATACTTTAGTGTTTGATAAAACAGGGACTCTGACAGAAGGCATGCCTCAAGCTACTGATATTCATACTTTTAATCAAGTAGATGAAACTCAAGCACTGGCATTGGCTGCCTCTTTGGAAAATGGTTCTAATCACCCATTAGCTAAAGCTATTTTAACGCGAGCTAAAGGAATTGATTTACCTGAAGTAAACAAGTTTCGCACATTAGCTGGCATGGGGTTAAGTGGTGAAATTAATGGTAAAACAGTACTTTTAGGTAATCCTAAATTGATGGTTGAATCAGGTATTGATATTAGTGAAGTTAATTCATTGATTGATTCTCAAGCCGCCAAAGGTGTTACGCCTGTTTTATTAGCGCAAAACGGTAAAATTGCGGCATTACTTTCTATTCGCGATCCACTCAGAGAAGATACTGTAAGTGCATTACAACGTTTACATCATCAAGGTTATCGACTTGTGATGTTAACGGGAGATAACCCAATTACAGCAAATGCAATTGCAAAAGAAGCCGGTATTGATCAGGTTATTGCGGGTGTGATGCCAGAAGGTAAAGCACAAGCTATTACTGACCTTCAAGCTGAAGGTCGTCGTGTTGCAATGATCGGGGATGGTATTAACGATGCCCCTGCATTAGCCAAAGCTGATGTCGGTATTGCAATGGGTGGTGGTAGTGATATCGCTATTGAAACAGCAGCTATCACGTTAATGCGTCATAGTTTACATGGTGTTGCTGATGCCGTTGAAATTTCAAAAGGCACACTGCGTAATATGAAGCAAAATCTATTTGGTGCTTTTATTTACAATAGTTTAGGTATTCCCATTGCAGCAGGTATTTTATACCCATTCACGGGAACATTATTAAACCCAGTAGTTGCAGGTGCAGCAATGGCCTTATCCTCAATTACTGTAGTTAGCAATGCAAACCGCTTATTGCGTTTTAAACCTAAGCAATAACACTTAATCACTGTTCACAACATTAAAACCTCTTTTATCTTCAGATAAAGGAGGTTTTTTATTACCTTATTTCTAATTTTTACTTATGATTATGAATATTTTCAAAAGGTTAAAAAAAAAGCCGATATTACTATCGGCCAGTCAAAGAGGAATTTCTCATTATACAAGAGAGTCATCACTCCGCCCTCTTAACGCTAGAATAGCAATATCTTATAAATATTTCATTAAGATTTATTGGTTATCTTATAAGTTATTTTTTTAATAAAAGCATATTGGTAATTAATTATATTTACGCTCATTTAAAAAAAGATTGAAAAAAAACAAAATAAAAAATATATTTAAAAATCAAAAAGGAATTAAACACAGTATATAAAGGAGCTTTAAATGAAGGATATTAAAAGAAATACAATTACTATTTTATTATTTTCAATAATATATTCACAAGGGTCAATTGCTAATAATTACACTACAAATTCACCTTCAGAAATAACTGGAGATAATAACTCTGAACCTAGTATTATAAAATCAAATAATAAAATAGCCATTCCACAAAAAATGCTAAGAAACAAAGACACTGATGATTTTATTAAATATATTGAGAAGGGGGTTGAACATCAAGAAGAAAATATGATCCGTAAAGTAATTTCTAATAGATATGTTTCATTTGATATTGATAAAAATAATAATCTTACACTCTATCTAACTGAAGAAATAACAAATCGTATAGACAACCATTTAAAATTGACACATCCTGGATATAATGCAGCCTTCTCTAATTTTTATTCACATATAATAGATCACCAAGATGAGGAGATAAAAAAATCTATTATAAAACACTTATCAAGCATATCTAAAAAAAATCAATTAGTATTAGATAATAAGATTACAGAAGCTATAAAAAACAACAATACAAATCAATTATATATTAAAGTAAAAAAGAATGACATGCTTTTATCTGAATCACTTCTATTAAATGAAAAAATAGATAAAATCCATTTAACTCCAGAAGAAAGAATTATTTATGATAAATATTTAAAAAATGAAATTGATAACACCAACCTTATAACTCTAGGTAGTTACATCATGAATAATAATGTCGAAATAAAAACAAATGAAATAATTGACACCTTAGAATCAGGTAAAGAAAACATAGAAAATAACACACATAGCATTGAGGAAAATCAATCATCCATCTCCATCAACAAATCAAATATTGTAGAAAACACATTAAAAGCAGACCAAGCATTAGGTGAAAATATTATCCAAGATTTAGCAATAGAAGAAAATAAAAAGTTAATAAATTCAAACAGTGACGGAATAAAAAGGAATAAAATAGACATTAGTGATAATAATGAAAAAATCAAAACTAATACAGATGAAATAGAAAAGAACAAACATCATATTAGTCATTTAGAATTTGAATATCTAGAAAATCTAAATATAAAAGAATTTGGTGAAAAAAATATTAAAGATCACTTTGGTAAATTATATATAGAAAATTCAATTGCTAGAGATGATATAAATAAACTTGATAGCAAATTTAAACACTTTAAACATGAAACTAATAATCGCTTTTATAAAGTTGAAAAACGTGCCAATCAAGGTATTGCATCTGTTGCAGCAATGAGTAATTTGCCTTTTACTGACACAGCAACATTCAGCACAGCTATTGGTATTGGTAATTATCGTAATGCCACCGCCCTTGCTTGGGGGATGCAATATCGTGTCAATGAAAATATTAAAGTAAGAGCCTCTACTGCGTGGAATGACTCAAATAATTTTGTTTCAGCTGGGGGGATTGGGATCAGCTGGTAATATTAACGCAATAAAGTAAACAAAGTGAAAGCTAAGTAAATACTTAGTTTTCACTGTTTCATTACATTAAAAATCCGTTATGCTGAGCTTAGTGATCGACACTTAAAGGAGCATATCAAATGGCGGGTATTTTTCAGAAACTTAAAGAATGGATCAATATAAAACAAGCTTCTCATTATCCTTACCCTGCTGTTGATATTACACTACCTAATAATATCTCTTTACACCTTGTTGGCAGTATCCATATGGGCGTGCCCACAATGTCACCACTTTCTAATGCGCTACTCAACGAAATAAAAAATGCAAATGCTATTATTGTTGAAGCCGATATTTCCACAGACGTACAACCTTTTGATCAAGCATCTCTTTTTAGAAAGTCGCTAGAAACACGCTTAAATAACTCTCTTTTTTCTCAAGTCACATGTCACTGTGAAGATCTCGCCCTCTCACTTTATCAACTTGAGAATAAACCACTTTGGCAAATTGCATTGATTTTACAATCTACCCAAGCAATGCAACTTGGATTGCAACCGCAATACGGCATTGATTACCAGGTCATTCAATATGCTAATGAGCACAAAAAAAACATTATAGAACTTGAAGGTATTGAGGATCAGGTCGCATTATTATTGAATTTCCCTGATGATGGTCAGCAATTACTCGAAGATACACTAAAAAATTGGCACGATAATGCACGTACATTGCAAATCATGATCAATTGGTGGTTAAATTATAATGGTCAAGAAAAACAACCGCCTTTACCGAATACCTTTAGTAAAGCTGTATTTGATATTTTAATGGAAAGCCGTAACCAAAAATGGGTAAGCATATTATCAAAATTACCGGCTGGACGTTATGTGGTAACTGTAGGAGCTCTTCATTTATTTGGTGAAGAGAATCTGATTGATTTACTAACACATCAATCATAAAAACATTATGATTAGGAATAACTATGACTCCCGCTGTCAATTTACTGGAAAAACAAAAAATTAAATTTACTCTTCATCCTTATGAACATGATGCGAATGTGCATAATTTTGGTGATGAAGCCGTTGAAAAATTAGGTTTAGATAATCGCCAAGTATTTAAAACACTGTTGGTTGCTTTAAATAGTGATGCTAAAAATCTTGCTGTTGCAGTAACACCAGTTTCTGGTCAGTTAGATTTAAAACTGGTTGCTAAGTGCTTTAAAGCCAAAAAAGCTGATATGGCAGATCCACAAATTGCACAAAAGGTCACGGGTTATTTAGTGGGTGGAATAAGCCCATTAGGTCAGAAAAAACGCCTACCAACAGTGATTGATGAACAAGCACTTGAATTTGACACTATCTTCGTTTCTGGTGGTAAACGAGGCTTAGACATTGAGTTATCTGCAAAAGATTTAGGTGTTGTGTTAAGTGCACAATTTGCACTTATTCGTAAAGAGTCATAATTATGAATGATTTTTTATTTTAAGGCTTATCCTCAAAATAAGAAATTAACGTGATTAAGGCCAAAGATAAAAGGCGACATAAAATGTCGCCTTTTATCTATATAAGTATTATTGATAAAACTTATTTTTTATAAACAATTTCGCCTTTAGGTTCGAAATCTGCGGCTTTCAATGGAGAGTGCGCTTCGATATAACCTTTTAAGACTTCAGCATCAACAAACCCTGTATTAACATAGCCCGGATGAGTATCAATCTTAGGATAACCATCACCACCAATGCCGTTAAAGTTTAGTGTTGCCATACGGTAAGATTTTGTTTTATCCAATGGCTTGCCTGCAATTTTAACATCGCTAACTTTACAGTCTGTATCTACTGTTAAGCTAACATTGTAGAATTGAGCATAAGCGCCAGAGTCAACTTTCATACATGCAACTGCTGACAAATAAGGCTCGACTTCTTCACCTTTAAAATCAACATAAACCAGTTCGTTAGCAAAAGGTTGAACTTTTAATACGTCTTTATAAGTGATATCACCAGATTCAATTGAATCACGCACACCACCACCACTCATAATGGCAAAGTCTGCGTTCGCACGTTCAGCTTGAGCGGATAATAATAGACGCGCCATATTGGTCTGAACAAAGCGAACTTTACTACGATCACCTTCTAATTTACCAACAACTTCACCCACTTTAATATTCAGTTGCTCACCCCCTTTTTCTTGGTAAGGTGTCAGCAATTTCATCATTTCAGGGTTATGAGGAATTTCTTCTGTATAGTAAACAAGCTCGGTTGTACCGTCGTCTTTCTTCACTTTTTGATTTAAGTTGATTGGAATTAATTGGTAATGCTTTAACGTGAATTCACCATTACGGAATTCGAAATCTGCACGACCAACATATTTACCCCATTCATGAGCCTGAACAATCCATGTACCATTTTGATTATCAGGCGCACAAGGCGTTCCTGGTACATAATCAGCTTGTTTGTAGTTTTTGTTCTCTTGAGACATACAAACAGGATCTTGTGAGTGACCGCCCACAATCATATCAAGGTAGCCTTTTGGTAAGGCACGCGCCATTTCCACATCACCCGGTGCGTTAGAACCGTGATTACCATTATCATAGTGACCCATATGGGTTGCAGCGATAATAATGTCTGGCTTTTCTGTTGTACGCAGTTCTTCTACAACTTTTTTAGCCTCATCAGAAGGTTTGCGGAATTCTGTATCAGGGAAATTTGCTGGGTTACCAATACGCACAGTATCATCAGTCGTTAAGCCTAATACGGCAATTTTTACACCTTGCTTATCAAAAATAGTGTAAGGCTTGAATAAACGTTCACCCGTACTTTTTTGATAAATATTCGCAGATAAAAATGGGAATGTTGCCCATTTTTCTTGTTGGCGCAAAACATCTAATGGATTATCGAATTCATGATTACCCAGAGCCATTGCATCATAGCCCACAAGATTCATCCCTTTAAAATCAGGCTCGGCATCTTGTAAATCAGATTCTGGAACACCCGTATTGATATCACCACCTGATAACAACAGTACGCTACCGCCTTTTTTAGCAACTTCATCACGAATGTTATCAACAACCGTTTTTTGTGCAGCTAAACCATATTCTCCACGATCGTTATGCCAAAAATGGCCATGGTGATCATTGGTATGCAAAATGGTAATTTCGTAGGTTTTATCCTTTTCCCATGCCTGAGACAACGCCGGCGCCATAGCTAAAGAAACGGTCAAAGCGCATGCTGATAATTTAAAAGATAAGCTCATGGTATATCCCCATGTATATTATTTATTGAGAAAGTTCTGCCATGTATCTACAGTAGAAAAAGAAGACAGAAGTTAAATACTTTTGCTGTATTTTATGATGTAGGTTATATAATTTTTTTATTATTTCATTGATCCGATAGTTTTTTTGAGACATGAATCAAACTCTATTTCTCACAAAAGCACTCAACTCCAAATAGATGTAAAGTAGACTAATAAAAATAGAAATAATTTACCAAAATGTAATATAAAAAAAGAAAGTAAATACCCGTTGATTCTCTCTTACTAAGTTGCTGGCGATTGTAGTGCTATTACTAATTAGCCGTCGGTATAAAATTCAGCAAGACACTCAGAAAAAACAACCCTATGCACTAAATAGGAAAGCAATATTTACATGTAAGACTCATTGGTGTGATTTTTGCTTCAGCATTTTCTGCTATCTTAATTTATGCTCAATAGTTAGTTTTAGGTGAGAAGAGTATGATTCCAGAGCGTTTCTTCGGAGTTGCTTTTAGGATGAATGAAATGAGTGCTGAGGCCTTAGGATATATTATGGATCAGAATAGTATTGAATATGTCTATCATATCTTAGCCTATCTCCCACTATTAGGTGTTTTTATCACTCTTCTTACTAATATTGGGTCGATAAAGCTGAATAACTTGTTATCACCTCTGTTACCAAAATGAACTGAAAACAGAGTATTTCTTACTTCAAAAGGTAAGACTAATTAAAATAACATAGAAAAGTGCATTTGCATTAAAAAACTCAATAAACTTGCTATTTTTATAAATAATCGATAATTTTTAGCGAATTTATTGCATGAATACGTTAAACTATCAGCCTGCTATATTACTCGCCCCTCGATACATGTAGTTTTATAAAAAGAAGGAGAATTGATGCCGCATTCAACACCTCTCATTACCACCATTGTTGGTGGATTAGCACTTGCTTATATTTTAGGCATGATCGCTCAACGGCTAAAAATTTCACCTTTAGTAGGATATCTTGCTGCAGGCGTACTCGCTGGCCCATTTACTCCCGGCTTTGTTGCTGATACCTCTCTCGCTCCTGAACTCGCTGAAATTGGCGTTATTCTGCTAATGTTTGGCGTAGGTTTACACTTTTCATTAAAAGATCTAATGGCAGTAAAAGCCATCGCTATTCCGGGTGCTATTGCTCAAATTGCAGTAGCAACACTATTAGGATTAGGATTATCAGCATTTTTTGGCTGGGGTTTATTTAGTGGCATTGTATTCGGTTTATGTCTATCAACAGCAAGTACCGTTGTACTTTTACGCGCACTTGAAGAAAGAGGCCTGATTGATAGCCAACGAGGTCAAATTGCTATTGGTTGGTTGATTGTTGAAGACTTAGCTATGGTGTTAGCTCTTGTACTACTCCCTGCTATTGCCAATATGCTGGAAAGTAGCGATCAAACCAATGTTTCTCAACTGATGATCAATTTAGGCATCACTATCGGTAAAGTCGTTGCCTTTATCTTAATCATGATGATTGTTGGTCGTAAACTTATTCCTTGGATTTTAGCCAAAACCGCAGCAACAGGCTCTCGTGAGTTATTTACATTGAGTGTACTCGCCCTTGCTTTAGGTATCGCTTATGGTGCTGTAACTTTATTTGATGCTTCCTTCGCATTAGGGGCATTCTTTGCCGGTATGGTGCTTAACGAGTCTGAATTAAGCCACAGAGCGGCTCAAGATACTTTACCACTGAGAGATGCTTTCGCAGTTCTGTTCTTTGTGTCTGTCGGTATGTTGTTTGACCCAATGGTATTAATTGAACATCCTCTCGGCATCTTAGCAACGCTGGCTATCATTATTATTGGTAAATCAGTAGCTGCATTACTCCTTGTACGAATGTTTGGACATTCCCGACGTACTGCCTTAACCATTTCAGTCAGCCTTGCGCAAATTGGTGAGTTTGCCTTTATTCTTGCGGGCCTCGGTGTGGCACTAAACGTTTTGGAACCAGATGCTCGTAATCTGGTGTTAGCTGGTGCTTTAGTCTCTATTATGCTAAACCCAGTGCTGTTCTCTTTATTAGACCGTTATCTGGCAAAAACAGAAACCAAAGAAGAAGTAGAACAACTACAACAAGAAGAGCTAGAAGAAGAGATGCCCGTCCCTGTTGATATTTGTGGTCACGCTATTATCGTCGGTTATGGTCGCGCGGGAAGTATGCTTGCTGAAAAATTATTAGCTCAATCTATCCCATTAGTTATTATCGAAAATAGCCGTAACAAATTCGCTGAATTAAAAGAAAAAAGTTTAAACACAGTGCTGGGTAATGCATCAACCAAAGAGTCACTTGCTTTAGCCCGTATTGATTGTGCTAAATCTTTATTACTGACGATACCTAATGGTTATGAAGCAGCTGATATCGCCGAAACAGCAAGAAGTATGAACCCTGATTTAAATATCATTGTTCGTGCTCATTTTGACGATATTATCGTGCGTGCTAACTATGATGAAGAAGCTTCTTTTATCCTTGAGAAAGGTGCAAATCACGTCGTTATCGATGAAGATCAAACGGCATCTGCCATGGCGGATATGCTAATTAAAGAAGTCGAATTTGGTTGTGCTATTGATGATACACCTGAAAATGGTCAACAAATCATTGCACCTAGTGCAGCGCAATAACTCAGCATGGTGGCTTAAAGTTCACTAAGTTTACTTGCTAATAACCCCTTAAGTCATTTATTACTTGAGGGGTTATTTTTAATAACGGGAATAAAAGAGTAAAGCACATTAATAATACTTATTCTTTATAGGCTGGATAATCTGTATATCCTTTAGCATCCCCCCCATAAAGAGAAGTATGATCAACATTATTTAATTGCCAATTATGCGCAATACGTTCGGGTAAATCAGGATTAGCAATAAAAGGACGGCCAAATGCAATCATATCAGCCAAACCCTCTTTAATAAGTTTTATTGCACGTTCTGCTGTATAGCGCCCAGCATAAAAAATAGCACCACTAAAAATTTGACGGATATCTTTACGAAAATCTATCGGCATTTCAGGCGCATTATCCCAATCAGCTTCTGCGATTGACAGATAAGCAACATGACTATCTTCTAAAATTTTTACCGCTTCGATGTACGTTTCACGAGGATCATCCTCAACAATTCCCAGATAAACCCGCTCCTCTTTTGTACTTGAAAACAGAGGAGAAAAACGAACACCTAAATTTTCTGAGCCAATCTCTTTCGATACGGTTTCAACAATTTCTTTTAAAAAACGCAGACGATTTTTGAGTGATCCACCATATTCATCATCACGATTATTACTTTGTGATGAAATAAATTGATTCACTAAATAACCATTAGCGCTGTGAATTTCAACGCCATCAAAACCCGCATCCATTGCATTACGTGCAGCTTGCGCATAAAGCTGAACCACTTGTTTTACTTCGTCTGTCGTTAGCGCTCTTGGGATTGAAGGATCAACCAAAGCACCTTGGTGTGGCGCTGTTTCGATAAAGACCTTAACACCCTTAGCTGGTATATCAGAAGCACTGATAGGCGCATCACCGTGAGGTTGTAACGAAGTGTGTGATACACGTCCTACATGCCAAAGCTGAGCAAAAATAACACTGCCTTTATCATGTACTGCTTGTGTTATTTTTTTCCAGCCTTCAATTTGTTCTGGACTATAAATACCTGGAGTCCAAGCATATCCTTGACCTCTTGGCTCAATTTGTGTCCCTTCTGTGACCATTAGTCCCGCACCTGCTCGTTGAGCATAATAAGTAGCCATCAGTTCATTAGGAATATTGCCAGGTTGAGAGCTTCTTGAACGTGTTAATGGCGGTAAAACTATTCTATTTCTTAATTGATGACGTCCCAATTTTACGGGCTCAAATAAAAGACTATTTTTCATCTGTAACCACTCCTTTAAAAAGTATGTTTGAATGTTAGCCCCACCTTTAAATGACCTCAATGACATATATACAATGATTTAGGACATCGTGGTAAGATGAAAAGAAGAAATTAACAAACGAGCGCCTTGAGGTGACACATGTTAAAAATAGGATTAATTGTTTATCCCCATTTCCAATCCTTTAGCCTTTCAGTGGCGAGTGTTTTTGAATATGCAAATTTACTCTCGCAACAAAAATTATATGATTTCCAAGTCTATTCAGATCAAGGCGGGTTGATCCATGCATCCTACGGCATTACCGTTGACAGTGCCCCCTTACTTCCTACATCTGACTATGACACACTGATAATCTCAGGAGATTACCGCGCAGGCTTTGGCTCTGATACGCTAATATCAATACTAAAAGATATTAGTGTGAATACACGCCGAATGGCTTCTGTTTGCTCTGGTGCTTTTTTATTAGCAAAAGCAGGTTTACTGAAAAATAAGCGAGTAACTACCCACTGGTTACATGCAAAAAAATTTAGGCAAGATTTTCCTGATGTAATTTTAGAAGAAGATAAAATTTTTATTATTGATGACAACATCTGGACATCTGCGGGTATGTCTGCAGGTATTGATCTCGCCTTAGCAATGGTTGAAAACGACTTTGGGCAGGAGTTAGCTCGAAATATTGCGAGAAAATTAGTGTTATATCATCGCCGAGGAAGTGCACAATCCCAATTTTCAGCACTACTTGATCTTGATGCAAAAACCGATCGGATACAAAAAACACTCGCTTACGCAAAAGAAAATATCAATGGCGATCTCTCTGTTGAAACCCTTGCTCAAATTGCTAATCTCAGCCCAAGGCAATTTAGCCGTATATTTAAAAGTGAAACAGGACAATCACCCGCAAAAGCCATTGAGCAATTACGCGTTGAAGAAGCGAGAATGAGAATAGAGACCACAATGAATTCATTAGAAATTATCGCGAGAGAGACAGGTTTTGGTGATAGAGAACGTATGCGACAAGCTTTTTTAAGAGCTTTTGATCAATCACCACAAACTATCCAACGTATCTTTCATCAATAATAGCTAGCTAGTCCTAAAAAGTGTCAACCTTATTTAGGACGAATTCAGACGTTATAAAAAAGCCACTCCTTGAAATGAACTGACCCCAGTTTATTGGACAGTTTTAATTAAGGTATGGCTTTTATCATTTCTTTCAGTACGGCTATTTATCTTTATTACCAGCGATAACCGACACCAAAGGTATAATTGGTATTACTTGAATCCGCTTTATCACCTTTTGTCTTTTCTTTCACAATATTGGCATTAAGATTAATACTATCAGTGACATTATACATAAGACCAATTCGCGCATTTAAATCAAGGCTAACATCGTTATCAAAACTACGACCAATACGACCTTTGGTATAAGCAGTTACTTTTTTAGCAAAAAGATGTTGGTTATAATCCCAACCTAAAGCACCTTGTAAGTAATTAGCATCCCCATCATAACGGTATTTTAAGTTTTGATAACTTAATAAAGTAGTAAAAGATAATGAGCTTAATTCATCATCCCATACTTGCCAACCTGGGCCCGTACCAACTCCTGCCTTTTCTTTAATATCCTCAACCCAGTCATGTTGGTAACTGACATAACCACGCCAGAAAAATGAAGGTGTTATAAAGCGGTCAAGATCATAACCTAAATTATAGTAATAAGTACTTACATTACTATCATCTTTATTACGTAACATCGCACCAGTAAAATTTTGACGCCATATATCATTAGCAATATTGAGATTCCCATCTACCGAGTATTTCTCATTAGTAGAAGAGCCTTTATTATAAGAAGCTCCTGCATTTAAGCTTCCTGTTATTTTATTATCTATCGATACTGCACTTAATTTATTATCTACTTTATCTTTACTTAAGACTAAAGAGTCATTAATTGGCACTCTTTCTTTATTATTATCGGTTATTAATGTAATTTCCCCCTCAGATGAACTCTCAATTGAATTTATTGATGTCCACTTTGAAAAGGTTGCATTTTTTATTAACGATGGTGTATTTACCGTAAAAGATTTGACATTATCAAGGTTAATCCTTATTTCACCAGCATAATCTGTTTTCACAAGGATTCTATTACTGTCAATAATAGAAATAGTGCCCGATATTTCATCACCATTCTTTAAATATATATTATCAGCACATGCTCCAGCAGAAAATAAAACTAAAAATAAAAAACTTATACTCTTGTGCATCTATATTCCCCTTTATTTAAGTCTTTATAACTGTAGTCAGGGATATAAAAATACACAAGATAACTAACCTATATAATTGATTAATTACTCTTGTGTATTGAAATAGTCTTAATAAGATGAATTATTAAGACAAATTATAAAGTAATGTATTATAGCGTGTTGATAGATGTATTTAACGCTCCCAATAAGCTTCTTCTAAGCTGTCTTCTTTTTCAGGCAAGCCACGTGTTAAGCGCGGAGAATGCTGACTTAGCACTTGATAACTCACTCGGTTAGCATATTTACAGACTTGTGCTAACGATGAATAAGTTAAATAAGTGCGAGGATGCTTACTTGAATTTGGCACATTGATGCGATGATAGCTATTCGCTGTAATATCATGCAGTAATGCTGATAATGCCGCATCACCCGCACCATTCGTATTCATGATTTTTTCAGGGCCACCCATATAAGGTTCAATATGAGAATAGACTTTCTCTGGCTCTTCACAATCTTTACGACGCATTGCACGACTAAATTCATAACGATTAAATTCAGCAATAGCACCGGGTAATAAAGGATGTGAGGTTTGGCGCTTAAAGTTGTGTTCTGTATAACCGCCCATATAAAGCCCAGCAGGCCCTGCAGTACACAACACTAAATCAACCCATTCTAAAGCAGCATCGGAAGCTAACAGAGGATCAGCATGTCCTGTTAATTCAAAAGCTTCATCTTCGTTCATTGCGACAACAGAAACATGCTCTTTTAAGAAATCACGCCACCATTGTGGATCATCTGCAATAACATATTTTGTACCCAGCGTAAGAACCACAGGTACATCATATTTTTTCGCATACTCAATCGCTTTCATGGTTGCTAACGGCATCGGTTCACCCGGTTTACAGCGAACTAAGTAAGCCGTTAATACCAACGCAGAAGCTTCTGCAATCACCTCTTCCGGAATACTTTCTGGTTTAAGTTGGTTCATTTGACCAGGGCTAATCGCAAATGTACGTTCGCCATTTTCCGTGATCAGCGTAAAACAGCGACCAATTGCACCATCAACACCTTGGAGGTAATTAAGATCAGTACGGCTAGATGTGTTACATAAATAACGATAAGCATAGCTACCAATCTGAATGTTATTACACATAGTACCTAATAACACAGAACGATCATCAGCTAATACAGAGTAGTTATGTAGCGTATTACCAATCGTACCGCCAGCAAATTCGTGTGTTATCAGATTATTGTCTGTTAATTCACGATAAAGTGCCTCTGCGACATCATCTTCAATAACAAGAGAGTGTCCCTGACTCAAGTTATAACGGGTAATAAATGCCTCATCAACTTTCGCTTCGATATCCACCAGTGTTTGGTCAATGCCGACAATATAAGCGCGCGAAGATTCACTCTCCGTCATATTGATGATGGGTTGTAATAGAGGATCTCGTAAACTAACGGGAAAATAGTGTTTGGATTTTCGTTTGCCAGGGAATTTCATTGTGAACGATGCTACACAGCTAAAAAAGATGCGCAATGTTAACACAATATTATGGGAGAGACAGTAGGTGTACGTCAGTACACCTACTTATTTAAAGATATTTTTATGCGGTTTTACGACGGCTTCTTGCCATATAGCTCAGTAAAACACCCATAACAGACAGAATGAAACCAACAAAAGCGGCGCCAACTAAAATCAGAGCGCGTTTAGGCGCATCTTTTTTAGTCGGTTCGTAAGGCTTCAACATATATTTGAAGGGTACAAATTGAAGCTCATCTAATTTCACTTTTTCTAACTGCTTCATGTTATATAAACGGTTTTTCAGATCAGAGCTTACTGTGGTTGGATCAGTGATAGCTTCTGTGATCGCCAATTTACTACTTAATGCATCAGAACCCATGGCAATAGAATAATCAGGGTCATCTTTAATTTGTGCACCTTCACTGGAAATTGGTTTTTTAACCCCAGCGGCATTTGCGATTTCTAACGCATATTTTAAGCGTTGCACATTTACATTACGCGCATTAGCGATACGCTCTAAATCCATTTCATAAGCTTTTTTCGCAAAACTTAATTTACGCTCAATTTGATCATCAATTTCGTCTTTTACTTCCATTCGTACTTTGGTAGAAATAAAACGAATATAACCAGAAAGCAAATCGTAAGCTTCTTCAGGCGTTGGGGCGGTAAAGCTTAAATTAATTTCCCCACTAAATTCTTCATCACTATTCTTGCTATCCGATGATTTTAAATTAATATCTTTCGTTACGATATTTTCAATTAATCTACGCTTATCCAATGGCGTTGGTTCTTCCATTTTTGCCAGTAAGCTTTTGTAGTAGTCAGTGCTAACTAAATATTCTTCACGTAAAACACGAGAGTTATAGTTATTAATAAACTTTTGATAAACAGATGAACCATTCACACCAGTATCAACATCCACTAAGCTAAGCTCAGTCAATGTTGCTCTTAATTGCTTCATTTCATCCAGCATTGGCTTGGTAATTGCAGCTTGGCTAGTCCATTTTTGTGGTAAAAAGCTTGCAACAGTAAAGCCAACGATAGCAAATAATAACGTGATACCAATAATGACAAACTTTGATTTATAAATAACAGAAAATAATTCAAAAAGATCGATTTCATCATTCTGTTTTAGATAGAAATCGTCAAAGTGTCCTTTATCAATTTCTGAAGATTGTGGTTTTGAAAGCTTACTATTCATTTTCCTGCCTAAATTTATGTAATGCAGTGTCCGTTTATCAGCACTTTTAGTGATTTCCACTAAAAGACTTAAAAAATGAGAAAAGATAAGTTTATATATAACTGAAATATGATCAAATTAATATATCATCAAATCCGATAATTTTATTTATCGAATTCAGTAATTATTTTTTGCATACCTCTCGGATCATCGCTTCTAGCAAGTCAATATGCTCAGGTTCAGCATTTAACGCCGGAATATATTCGTACTGTTTGCCACCACCATGAATAAAGAACTCTCGGTTCTGTTCATTAATTTCTTCTAATGTTTCCAAACAATCAGATGAAAATCCTGGGCATACAACCTGCACATGTTCAACCCCTTCACTTCCCAGCTTTTCCATCGTTTTATCTGTATAAGGTGATAGCCAAGGTTCACGACCAAAGCGTGATTGAAATGTCAACATAACCTGTTCTTTAGGATAACCTAACTGCTCTTCTAATTGTGCTTTTAGTTTTTCGGTTGTGAGACAACACTCATCATAATAAATATCCCCCGTTTTGATAAAACGCTCCGGAATACCGTGGAAAGAGAGAATTAAACGATCAGGTTTACCATATTGCTGAAAGCTTTTCTCAATAGAGGTGACAAGTGCTTTGATATAAAGCGGATGTGTAGGATAACTACGAATAAAGTGAAGAGAGGGTATTGTACGCATGTCTTTAAAAATTCGGCTGACACCATCAAATACCGCAGCAGAAGTCGAGCAAGAGTATTGAGGATAAAGTGGTAACAAAATAATGTTCTCAACACCTTGTTGTAATAGCTTTTCAACCCCTTCATTTAGGGATGGATTACCGTAACACATCCCTAACTCCACGGGAATATTAGATAATCGCTGCGCAACAGCACGTTGTTGCGCTCGGCTATAAACTAAAAGAGGAGACCCCTCATCCATCCAAATCTGTTGATATAACTTAGCTACTTTAGGTGAACGAAACGGTAATATCACCCCTTGTAATATTGGTTTCCAAATCAAAGGAGAAACATCAACAACACGAGGATCGCTAAGAAATTGTGCTAAATAACGTCGAACAGCCCCCGTTGTCGGCGCATCAGGTGTGCCAAGATTAACCAAAAGAACACCATACTTAGCATCATTCATACTATGACTCCTTAGAGTTATTTTATTAGGATAACCAAAGTGTAGAAGAATAAAGGAAAATAATAGATTGTGCTTGTCAATTTATTGGATCGGACTTTTTACCTTTTCCTAGAGATAAAAAAAATCCCGGCTCAACCGGGATTAATCATCACAATGACAAATTAGCCAAGGATACTTTTCAGTTCAGCGTTAATTTCGCTTACTTTTTGTGTACCATCAACTTTGAAGTATTTCGCATTGCTTGCTTTAGCTTCATTTTGATAATAAGAAACTAACGGTGCTGTTTGAGTATGGTATTCAACTAAACGTTTACGAACGGTTTCTTCTTGGTCATCTTTACGTGTTGTTAATTCTTCACCCGTCACATCATCACGATTTTCCACTTTAGGTGGATTAAATTTCACATGATAAACACGACCTGATGGTGCGTGAACACGACGACCAATGATACGCTCAACAATGATGTCATCAGGTACAGCAAATTCCAGTACGAAATCCACATTGATACCTGCTTCTTTCATTGCATCAGCTTGTGGAATTGTTCTTGGGAACCCATCCAACAAGAAACCATTACGGCAATCGTCTTGTTTGATGCGCTCTTTAACTAACGCAATAACTAATTCATCTGTAACTAACTGGCCATTGTCCATCAGTGCTTTTGCTTTCAGTCCTAGTTCTGAACCTGAACTTACTGCCGCACGTAACATATCACCAGTTGAAATCTGTGGGATACCATAGTTTTCTTTAATGAATTGAGCCTGAGTGCCTTTACCAGCGCCTGGAGCGCCTAGCAGAATGATACGCATCGCGTAAATCCCCTTGCATTTAATTTTTTATATTTAAACTCGAAAACGCATTACCATACCATTTTGTGAGGTCATCGCTCAAGAAATCACGGTAGCGATTGCATTTTATTTTTATCGAAAAAGAAAAAACCACGCTCTATCTTCAAAGAAACGTGGTTTAAATGTTTGAAAACGAAAACAGTTACGCTTTTTGAACTAAAAGTTGATTCACTAAGCGAATAAACTGGTTTGGATCCTCTAAAGAGCCTCTTTCAGCAAATAAAGCCTGATCCAGTAATAAATTGACCCAATCAGCAAATAAAGCGTCATCCGTTAACTCTGCTGTTTGTTTCACTAATGGATGATTTGGATTTAGCTCAAAGTTATATTTTACTTCTGGCACTTCTTGCCCTGCTGCCGCAAACAATTTCGCCATTTGTGTGGTCATTTCATCCGCACTGGTTGTCACAATCGCTGGGGTATCTGTTAAGCGGTGTGTTAATTTCACCTCTTTAACTCTGTCGCCTAACAAGGTTTTAATGCGTTCAACGAAAGGAGCTAATTGTTTATCTGTTTCTTCTTGCTCTGCATGCTTCTCTTCATCAGCCAGTTTATCTAAAGATTCATCTGCTTTACTAACAGACTGGAATGATTTGCCATCAAACTCAGTCAGGTAGTTCATCATCCACTCATCTATACGATCAGATAACAGCAATACTTCAATGCCTTTTTTGCGGAATAGCTCTAAATGAGGGCTATTTTTCGCAGCAGCATAGCTGTCAGCAGTGATGTAATAGATTTTTTCTTGACCTTCCACCATACGGCTAACGTAATCTTCCAGTGAAACAGTTTGAGCATCACTGTCGTTATGCGTTGACGCAAAACGTAGTAATTTAGCAATTGTTTCAATGTTAGATGAATCTTCTGCTGGGCCTTCTTTTAAGACTAAACCAAACTCTTTCCAGAATGCTTGATATTCTTCCGGCTTGTTTTCTGCCAGTTTTTGTAGCATCTGTAATGCACGCTTAGTTAATGCACTGCGTAAATTACGTGTAACAGAACTATCTTGTAAAATTTCACGAGAAACATTTAACGGTAAATCATTAGAATCCACTAACCCACGGATAAAACGTAGGTAATTAGGCATAAACTGCTCAGCTTCATCCATAATAAAGACACGCTGTACATACAGTTTTAAGCCATGACGTTGTTCACGATTCCATAAATCCCAAGGTGCTTTTGAAGGCACATATAATAAGCTTGTGTACTCTTGCTTACCTTCTACACGGTTATGTACCCAGCTTAATGGGTCAGCAAAATCATGAGAGATATGTTTATAAAACTCTTTATACTCTTCATCACTCACTTCGGCTTTATTACGAGTCCACAGTGCTTGCGCTTTATTAATTTTTTCCCACGTTACTGTGCCGTCTTCTTCATTTTTCGTTTCAATTTCAACAGGCAAAGAAATATGGTCGGAATATTTACTAATAATGCTACGCAGACGCCAGTCATCTAAATACTCATCTTCGCCTTCACGTAAGTGCAGTGTGATGTCAGTACCACGATCAGCTTTTTCAATATCAGCAACGGTGTAATCACCTTCACCTTCAGATTCCCAAAAAACACCTTTATCTGCGCTTTCGCCCGCAGCTCGAGTGCGTACGGTCACTTTATCTGCAACGATAAACGCGGAATAGAACCCAACACCAAACTGACCAATTAGTTGGCTATCTTTAGCTTGATCTTGTCCGATAGATTCTAAAAATGATTTTGTTCCTGATTTTGCGATAGTACCCAGGTTATCAATGACTTCATCACGAGTCATACCAATACCATTATCACTGATAGTCAAAGTACGCGCTTCTTTATCAGTGGAAATACGCACATGCAACTCGCCGTTATTTTCATAAAGCGCTGCATCTGATAATGCACGGAAACGCAATTTATCTGCCGCATCTGATGCGTTAGAAATCAATTCGCGAAGGAAAATTTCTTTATTGGAGTAAAGAGAATGGATCATTAATTGAAGAAGTTGTTTAACTTCAGACTGAAATCCTCTTGTTTCCTGACCTTTCATACTCATTTTTACCTCAATTAATCCTAATTTGGCGAAAAAAACAATATGAGTAAAAAGTGGGGATAGTTAAGCTAGTTTCAAGGGTCGAGTAAAAAATTAAGCTAATAAAAGTGATTAATGGTCTAAGAGAGATAAAAATGTGAAATGACTTTTCTCAATATTTTTAATTACAGAATATTTATACTTCAATGGCTAGAAGCCAGATTTTACCGCTAAGTTAATAGCGTTTACTTAGCGGTAAATAAGAAAATATTTGTGTTACATTGCTATTTTTGAGCGTCATTAACAATAATAGCGTTGGCACCTGCAGTTGCTTCATCTAATGCATGTTTTATTGTATCAGCATGAGCAAGCACAACACCTAAACGGCGAGAGCCGGCAATTTCAGGTTTCGCAAAAAGACGAATTTGACGGTTCGCCTTCAACGCTTTTTCAATACCGGAATAAACGATATTTGAGCTATGTAGCTCTGGCAAAATAACAGCTGAAGCACAGTTACCTAACTGACGAATACCACCAATGGGATAACCTAAAAAAGCGCGAACATGAAGAGCAAACTCTGATAAGTCCTGTGAGATTAGCGTCACCAATCCTGTATCATGAGGACGAGGAGAAACTTCATTAAAAAACACCTCATCACCTTGCACAAATAGCTCTACGCCAAATAATCCATAACCCCCTAAATTTTTTACCACTTTACTCGCAATATGTTCTGCTTTAGCAAGGGCTATATCACTCATTTTTTGAGGTTGCCATGACTCACGATAATCTCCTTTTTCTTGCCGATGACCAATGGGAGCACAAAAATGAATACCATCAACAGCATGAATAGTTAATAACGTGATCTCAAAATCAAACGGGATCATTTTCTCAACGATGACACGCCCTTTTCCTGCTCGTCCGCCCTCTTGAGAATAGGCCCAAGCATGTGCTAAATCATTTTCACTACGGATAACACTTTGCCCTTTCCCCGACGAGCTCATAACAGGTTTGACAATACAAGGAAAACCGATATCTAAAGCGGCTTTTTTAAAACTCACTTCATCATCGACAAATTGATAATTTGATGTTGGTAAAAGTAATGTTTCTGAAGCTAAACGACGGATCCCCTCTCTATCCATTGTGAGTTTTACGGCACGGGCACAAGGAACAACTTTTTGCCCTTTTTGTTCTAATTCAACCAATAACGAAGTTGCTATCGCCTCAATTTCAGGAACAATAAAATCAGGTTGCTCTTGTTCAATAATGAGCTTTAATGCATTGCTATTAAGCATATTCACCACATGATGGCGATGTGCAATATGCATCGCGGGTGCATTGGGATAGCGATCAACTGCAATCACTTCAATACCTAGGCGCTGGCATTCAATCGCCACCTCTTTACCCAGTTCACCTGCACCTAATAGCATTACTTTTGTTGCATTAGCGGTAAGAGCCGTACCCAACACAGTCATTCTTCATCCTCACTATTTATCAAAAACCCAATGACGCAAACGATTGCATTTGCGTAGCATAACGGATTTTACTTGATAGAAAAATAGGCAGGCAAAAATAATCAATCGAAGAAAGAAAACCATTACAAAATTTGGCTGCGTTTTCCTTTTTGGATTTTTAGATAATTAAGACGTTTTCGGATAAGTGCCAAGATACAGCATAAAAGCCCCAGCCAAATTAGAGAAAAACTGACACCTTTAACTTCATCAAAAGCTTCATGGAATAAGAAAACAGCTAGTAAAAATTGAATAGTAGGTTCTATATATTGCGCTAGTCCAATAACGGTTAACGTCGTTCGTTTCACAGCTGCAGTAAAAAACAATAATGGCAATATGGTAACAGGTGCGGTTAAAACATAATAAAAACGAGTCAGATTATCTGCAGAAGGTAGCGCGCTTTTATCTGTCATAAACAACCAAATGGTCACGCCTATTGCTAATGGCATTAACCAGAGTGTTTCCATAAATAAAGAAGTGATCACATCAAAACGAATAAACTTACGGATCAAACCATATACAGCAAATGCGCCCCCCATCATGATAGCGAGTACAGGTAATTCACCGTACATCCACAATTGATACCCCACTCCGGCACAAATTAAGGTAACAGCCCATTTTTCTGCTAGATTAAGCTGTTCTTTAAGAAAGATGACACCTAATAAAATAGAGAAAAGTGGATTAATAAAATATCCCAAGCTCGCTTCTAATACTTGTTGATGTGTTAATGCATAGGTAAATGTACACCAAGAAACGGCCATGGCCATTGAGCTAAATAGGCACATAAAAATAGAGCGCCTATCCTGCAAAACAACGCGCCATCGTGTCCTATTTTTAATAAAGAGTCGTACGAGTAATAAAAGAGGGATAGACCAGATCAAGCGTTGAGCCAACATTTCTAACGGTTGCGCTCCGGGTAACAGCCGATAAAACAGTGGCGTTATTCCCCAAAGAATATAAGAAAAAATGGCTAATACTGCGCCCGATTGAGCCCACATTTAATGTTCCATCAATAAAAGTCAATAAGGTTTAATATCATACGCTTAAAATAGACAGAACAATATGATCAGCATCGCTGATTGATCAAACATCAGTACGATGACATAGACAAGATAAAAAAAATCTCCACAAATAACGACGCCGAGAAAAGTAGTTATAAATGGAGAGTTGGAAAATACCATTAAGGGAAAACCGTGGTAAAAACCACAACCAGAAAAAATAGGTAAGTTGTTAGAAAATCTCCCTAACATGTAAAGGTGGTTGCTGCTGAACAAAATCACGTAATTTTTTACGACTTGGTGCCGCGGCTATCGCCCCTTTTTGAGTTGTGGCTAAAGCACCACAAGCCGCCGCTTGCGTCACTATTTTCGATAAATATTGCTCATCTTCTGCAAAACCATATTCTGCCACCGCCGCTAATAAACCAGCCATAAAGGCATCACCAGCCCCTGTAGTATCTACACACTCAACGGTAAAAGCGCTCAATGCGATTTGAGTATTTGGCGTTAAAACTAAACAACCTTTAGAGCCTTGGGTGATCACTTTTAAACGCGCGGGATAATCTTCTAATTTTTTAAGGGCATTATTCAATGTCACTTCTTGTGTCATCCACGTAAGCTCATCTTCTGATAATTTTAATATGTCAACTTTATGCGCATAATTATCGATAACTTCGCGCATTTCTTCGTGATCACGCCACATTTGAGGGCGTAAATTAATATCAAAACTCAGCAATGAATCCGTTTCTTTAATACTCTTAATCGCCGTATCCAAAGTTGAGCGACAAATCGAGTTCACTAATGCTAAAGAGCAAAAATGCAAAATATCTTTTTCAAACGCAGGTAAAGATTTTTCCGTTAAAAATTGATCAGCAGACTCAGCAACTAAGAAAGTAAAATCACGCTCACCATTTTCTTGTAAAGAGACAAGAACAGTACTGGTACGGTGAAACTCATCAAATTCCATTGCGCGAGTATCGACCCCCAGGTCAAACAATGTTTTTTGCATAAAATGGCCGAACGCATCTTCACCTACACGTCCAATAAAACCACTTTGTTGACCAAGCTTAGCGACGCCCGCAGCAACATTGACAGGCGCGCCACCAGCGCATGCTTCATATTGCATGTTTTGCAATGGGATCAAGTCAACAACAGCGTCACCTAAAGACCAGACTTTCATAATCTCTCCTGAAGATAAGCAATTATTTTTCTTAACTATATTCTGTTTTTATGACTATTCATAACGAATAAGTAAAGATATTGCTCGTAAATCCACACTGATAACGTTAACATAATAAGATAATATGATAAAGTCAATCTCATGCATCGTATTTTTTTCGCTCTAAATGTTATCGTTAACAACAAGAGTAATAGTGTGATTAGTCTGTTCTTTACCTTTTCTGTGCTCTTAAAAACACACTAATAACTCTAAAATAGAATAAGGATAATGATATGAAACACCGCTTAGAACAATCAACAAACGCCTTAAATACTTTGATTGAAAAACGAGGCAATAAATTTTATCCCCAGTTTCATTTAGCTGCGCCTGCGGGTTGGTTAAATGACCCTAATGGTCTTATTTATCATGATGGTTTATATCATGCCTTTTATCAGCACCATCCTTATTCTCAAGATTGGGGGCCAATGCATTGGGGACATGCCACTAGCTCCGATATGATACACTGGCAACACCAACCCATCGCGTTAGCGCCGGGAGATGAGTACGACAAAAGTGGTTGTTTCTCAGGATCAGCCATTAGCCATGAAGGCAAACTCTATCTTTTCTATACAGGACACAATTGGTTAGCCGCCGAAGGGGATGATAGCCAAATCTATGAAGCACAATGTGTTGCTATCAGTGAAGATGGTATTCATTTTGAGAAAAAAGGCATCGTTTTAGAACCCCCTAAAGGCTATATGCACTTTCGTGATCCTAAAGTCTGGTATCAAGAAGGTAAATGGTGGATGGTTGTTGGTGCGCGTGATGAAAAAGATCAAGGACAAGTCCTACTCTTCTCTAGCGAAAATTTATTTGTCGAAGGCCAGCAGTGGAACAATGATTACACTGTTTTAGGAAAAACAGATGATAAAAATGTCTATATGTGGGAGTGCCCAGATTTCTTTCCTATTAGTCAAGAAAATGAATTTGCAATCGTCTTCTCACCACAAGGAAAACGTGCTGAAGGCTATCAATATCGCAACCTCTTTCAATCAGGTGCATTAATTGGCAAGTGGTCACCAAATCAACCGTTTAAACCACAAGGACACTTTATTGAACTTGATAATGGCCATGACTATTACGCGCCACAATCATTTATGACTCCTGATGGTCGTCGTGTTTCTATGGGCTGGATGGATATGTGGAATTCACCCATGCCATCAAAAGCAGAGTTTTGGGCTGGTTGCTTCACATTGCCTCGCGAAATTACCTTTGATAAGAGCAAAAATCGTTTACGTATGGTGCCAGTCAAAGAAATTGAATCATTACGCCAAGAAAAAAACACCATTAAACCTCTCACATTAAGCCATCAATCTATAGAGTTGATTGATAACACATCAGCTATCGAACTCGATTTAACATGGTCTTTAGACAGCCAAGCCGAGAAATTTGGCTTATGGCTAGGTGAAGGACTCGAGCTTTTTGTAGATAATCAATCAAATCGTTTAGTGCTTAATCGTCATTACCCTCAGCATAATATAAGTGGGGCTAGAAGCATTCCATTACCTGAAGGTTGTGAATTAAATTTACGTATTTTTATTGATCGCTCATCAATTGAAGCCTTTGTAAATAAAGGGGAATTCACCCTTAGTAGTCGATATTATGCTCAACAAGATATCCAAGCTTTACATCTTTTTGCTATGAATGGTGATGCAACACTGATTAATGGTGAATATTGGCAACTAAATAGTATTTACTGATATTGAGAAGATAAGTAAGACGTGAGTCTTTAAATAGACTCACGTTCAACTAATTGACAAGGTACGTGTACGATATCTCTATGGTTTCTTTCTTGAATGATATGCAATGTCGCTTCTTTACCTAATTCATAATGAGGAAGTTGTACTGTTGTTAATGGTGGATAAAACAACTCTCCTGTACCAATCATATTGTCGTATCCCAAAACAGCTACTTGCTCTGGAATACGTAACCCCATAGAAAGTAAAACTTGGTAAGCTAAAAATGCAATACGGTCATTACCACAAATGAGAATATCAAAGTCAGCTTTTTGATGAACACAATGCTTTTTCAATATTTCAATCACATCACGATAGTGCTCATCTCCAATTATCATCGTATATTGTTGCAGATCAGCCAATGGCAACCCAGCTTCTAGCCAAGCATCTTCGACCGCTTTACGACGAATAGGGCCTGCAACTGACTCTTCAGGTATATAAAAACACAAAGGACGGCGATACCCTTTTTCGATGACTTTTTTCATCGCAAAATACTGCCCATGATAATCATCGGGAATATAAGTTGGAAAAGCGTGCGTTTTATCCAAGCAGTTTGCTAGCACTAAATTCTTATCAAACAACTTTTCATGTACAGTGATTTCACGCAACCCCATAGTGGTATAGATGATACCATCTGGACGTTGAGCCAAAAGTTGCCAAATTGCATTTTCATAACAATCTTGTGCAGTCAAATTGACAACAAATGAACTCCAACCAAATTCTCTTGCAGTTTGTTCTATCGATAAAATCATTTCCACCGAAAATGGTGTCGTTGCGGTATCAATTGCTAGAACACCAATTGATGATACTTTTGTTCCTTGTCCACGAATTTTTCGTGCAGAATAATCTGGAACATAGTTAAGTTGATCAATCGCATCTTGGACTTGCTTCAGTGTTTCTGGTTTTAATAACTCAGGGTTATTAATCGCTCTTGAGACTGTCATCAAAGAAACGGATGCAAGTCGAGCTACATCTTTCAGTGACGCCATAGTATTGGCTCGATTGGTTTATTAAAAAGGGTCAATAGAAATAAAGTACTATTTTACAAGAAGTAAAGTCAAAAAGCCACAAAGGGAGTTGTATTGTAACCACCTGCGACTATTAATTAATTCATAAAAAGACACCTAAATATATTATTTTTTTACTTATCAATTGAGTTTAATATAGTTAAAATCACTTACTAGAAAAAACTTAGTTACAATTAATAATAGTTATTTCTCCCTTCATTATAGAAATTAATTATTCTTATCTATAAAATACAAATATTGAAACAAAACAAAGTTCTGATATTTTATCTATAATATAATACAGAAGTATTAACCATTTTTAATTTGATATATTCTGAATATAGCTCCGTTGCATGGATGTTACCCTACACAAAAAACTTATAAATTAGTCAAATTTCGTTACTCATTCACTTTTAGTGTAAGAGCAAAGTAAAATCAGGAGCAACATATGGAATCAATAATCCACTTAATCACTTTTGAAGAGGACAGTACAAAAGTTCAACTTAAAGCTGTTCTTTCTTCTTTAGCGGCTAATGTGAAAACCTATTCAAATGAACAGGCCTTCTTAAAATACTATTTTTCATCGACAAAAGGAGCTCATAAAGAGTGCATCATAATTAATACAAAAAGCAGTGCAGCCCCCTCAATTGCACTGATTAAAGAACTCAACAAATTGAAAAACATTATCCCTATAATTATTATTTCTGGGGATAGTTCCATTGAAAGTTGTCGTAACGCATTTAAATCAGGAGCTTTTGAATATTTAACTCGTCCTCTAAATGTGAATGAACTTCTTAATATTGTCTCGGAATCTTTTCTACATTATGAAAGTGAAGTTGAGCAATTCCGAACATATATATCTCTAAAAGATAAATTTAGTAAGTTATCTAATAGAGAAAAAGAGGTTATGGAGATGATCCTTGAAGGAAATACGAGTAAAGAAGCAGCAGAAAAACTTTCGCTATCGCCTCGAACAGTTGAAGTACATCGTTCAAACATGTATACAAAATTGAGAATAAGATCACTACCACAATTAGTTCAAGAATATGATTTCTTTAAGAAATATGACTTAAGAACAAACTAATTTACAATGTGACTTCTATTTATCAATAGGTTGTATTATCTAGCGATATAACGATATGACCTGTTTAACTTTCATTATCTTTTATTAATGAGAGAAAGCTGTACTTCTAAAAATATTCTATTTTGGATGAATTACACCTAATATGGGAATAATTAATACGTTAGACACCATTCTACGATATAAAGGGTGGCAACTTATTTTGATGCCCCCTTTCATTAGGGGTAGTTTAATTTCAATTTAAAACACTCGTATATCTCATTTTCATAATCTCTATTATTAATAACTATTATGATTTTCTTTATTAATAATAGAAACACAAGAAAAGATGAAAGCATTAATTTGATATAAATCATTTTTTACTTGTTATAAAGATGATTATTCTTATTTTTTAATTTCTCATTTTCTTTATTCTTATTTCACGAAGAAAATTATTAATGATTAAAAAATAACACAAAAGAAATCCTCGTCTCTTTTTTATACCCATTTAAAGACTATTTATGCGTTTTGATTTTAGCTCTAAAAAAGAGTTTCTTTATAAGAAAATTCTAACCAAAACGTTTTAATTGTAATTATTTAAACTGTAAAATAAGAAATAATAATAAGTATTTCCATTTATACTCAATTTTACTTAAGAAATTTATTCTCTTTATAGTTTAATTAATGTAATACATCATTTATTATTTTTACTTAATAACAGTCAAATAAAGAATATCATTAAATGATCGTCTTATGTAAGTATAATATACTAGTTGTGAACAAGTATTAACACCTATAAAAACAAATGAATATTAATGATTGTTTTATAATCTTAATAAGAGCATAACAAGAATAAATTAATCCACACAAAAAAACATAAGACAAACTTATACGTTTATTCTTATTCTCACTTTGTCCAAATGCCTTTATGCTATACCCTCCTAACTCGCTTTTTAAAAAGAAAAATGAACGCTCAAGATAAAAACCGCCGTCCTATAAAAGCAAGGCAAACAAACTGGGCCACAAAGTGTAGTCGCTACTTACAACAAAAAGGAGCAACCCCAAACGGTATTTCCGTATTTAGCGTCGTATTTGCATTACTTGCAGCCTTATCACTTTTTTGTGCTCTCTTTTACACATCTGGATTATTACGCTCAATCTTACTGATCCTTGGCGCGATCATGATCCAAGGTCGCCTCATTTGTAATTTATTAGATGGTATGGTTGCCGTCGAAGGAGGTATGAAAAGCCCTGTAGGTGCTGTTTATAATGAATTACCAGACAGAATTGCCGATACTTTAATTATTTTGGGTGTTGGTTATGGGTTATCTCCTGACTTTTCTATGGCCATTACGTTGAGTTGGGTGGGGGCTTTTTTTGCAGTAATGACCGCTTATGTTCGCGTATTAGGTGGAGCTTGTGGGTTAGAGCAACAATTTACAGGCCCAATGGCAAAACAACACCGAATGGCATTATTAACCTCTGTTGCTGTTATTGCTGCATTTATTCCCAGTCTTTGGGGAATATGGCTCTTTTTTATTTCATTATGGATTATTATTTTAGGTTCAACGCTGACCACAATTTTCAGAACCCGTCGAATTTTACGGGATTTAGCACAAGGTGTCTGATTAATGAAAAATGGAAAACTTGCTTTCGATGCAAAAGTGGTATCATCCGTCTTAGTCTCTATTTGTCGATTTTTAACAGGTATTCGCGCTAAACAAACCTCACCTATTGCAAAAGATACACCTTGCATTTATTACGCTAACCACTCTAGCCATCTTGATGGCTTAGTTATTTGGTCTTGTCTTTCGCCCAATATTCGCCCTTATGTTCATCCAGTTGCCGCTGAAGATTATTGGAATAAAAACCGCTTACGTCGTTATTTATCTCGTCGTATCTTTAGAGCCATTCTTATCCCTCGTCATGCTGCCAAAATGAATTTTCCACAAGAAGAAAATTCTTGCGAAGAGGTTGTAAAACAACCCGCTAATGACTCGGCATCATCTGCACCAAATAAAACCAATGCACTTGCTCTGATGCAAGAAATTTTAGACCGAGGGGATTCTTTAATTATTTTTCCAGAAGGTACTCGAGGTAATGGCGAATCAATTCAAGATTTTAAAGCGGGACTTTGGCATCTCTCTCGTAAAAATCCGAATGTGCAATTAGTCCCTATTTATCTGGAAAACTTAAATCGAGTCCTACCTAAAGGCTCTCGCTTAGTTGTTCCCGTTATTTGTAGTGCAATTTTTGGTGCCCCTATTGGATCAACTCATGAAAATGAAAGTAAACAAGAGTTTCTGGTAAGAGCAAAAAATGCGTTAGAGGAGCTACACAATGGAACGTATTAATAACGAAGTCCTCTGGATATTTATCGGACTCTTCTCTTTCTTAATTATCGCCAGCATTATTGGCGCTATTTTAGCGGCAGTAAAAGGCCCAACATCCACTATCAAAAATCTTAATTCAAGGATCAACGCATGGTGGGTAATGTGTATTATTGCAGGTGTTGCAATAGGGATTGGGGCAATCGGATCTGTCATCCTATTTGCTATTATCTCATGGCTTGCATTACGCGAACTTATCACCTTAACCCCCACACATCGTGGCGATCATGAAGCGCTCTTCTGGTGTTTCTTCGTTATATTGCCTCTCCAATACATTCTTGTTGGCGTGCAATGGTATAACTTAATGGCGGTATTTATCCCTGTTTACGCCTTCTTATTAATCCCAACACGCATGGCACTTTCAGGTGATACCCGCCATTTCTTAGAGCGTATGGCAAAAGTGCAATGGAGTGTAATGATAGCCATTTATTGCCTGAGTTATGCTCCTGCACTATTAATGTTGCCAATTGAAGGTTTTGAAGGTCGTAATATTAACCTACTGCTCTTTTTAATGATTGTGGTACAAGTTTCTGACGTACTCCAATATGTCTTTGGTAAATTATTTGGCAAACATCCTATCGTGCCTAAATTAAGCCCAAATAAAACAGTCGAAGGTTTTTTCGGCGGCATTATCTCGGCTAGTCTTATTGGTATGATGTTGTGGTGGGCAACGCCTTTCTCATGGTGGGCAGCATTTTTACTCTCTTTAGTTATTACATTGGCGGGTTTTGCTGGTGGTTTATGTATGTCAGCGATAAAAAGAGACAGTGGTGTAAAAGACTTTGGCACAATGATAGAAGGTCATGGTGGCATGATGGATAGAATGGATTCCCTCTGTTTTGCAGCCCCTATTTTCTTCCATGTTATTCGCTATTTTTACGTTTAGTTTTACTTTGTTTAATCAAAAGTAAACTATCCTATATAGACTAAAATGCCGATATTAAAACTATCGGCATTTTTATACTCATCTTTTTTCTCATACTAATTCAATATCACAAATTGACAATCATTATATAAATTAAACATTTGTTTTAATTTTAGATTAAAAATCAATACTAAGTATTTTACATATAAATCAAATAATTAAATAAAAACATTGTGAATAAAGAGGTCTGCTTTCTCTACTATTTTATTTATAATGATAGCCTAGAAGGCTGCTATCTTTTACCCTAGCGCTCCTTTTCATTTTAGCTCCTTTAAAATTATGATCACTTGGATACTTCTTGCTTTTTCTTTGTTATTTTTGGGTTTTAATCGCACTATTGCATTTATTACACTCATTTTTACAGCACTTAGCGCGTTTATAACAGATGTTATTACATGGCAAACTTTGCCGATTATCTTTAGTATTCTGTTATTAACATTTGCTTATTCCCGTTATAAAACACAACCACTGCTTCGGGCAATTATCATTTTTGCTCTTATTATCATTGCTAGTGGCTTAGCCTTTCATCTTATTCCTGGTTTTAACAATTTACGCTACCTTTCACATGCCATTATAGGGATGAAAAGCGCCCCTTTTTCTTTTTATTTCAATGCCGATAAAGCATTATTACCTTTTATTTTTCTGATCTTTATTCCTACGCTTTTTGTTTGCGAACCATTAAAAAAAGCAAATAAATTACAGTGGGCAATACTAATTATTGCTATTCCTGCATTGCTATTAATCGCTGTAAAACTGGGAGGATTAGCAATTGAATTGCATTTACCATCATGGTTACCTGCATTTATTCTCGCAAACCTCTTTTTTGTATCACTTGCTGAAGAAGCATTATTTAGAGGTGTTATTCAGCAAACCTTATCACGTTACCTTCCTCCTTATGTTGCGCTATTAATTGCAGCGATAATCTTTGGCCTTGCGCACATTGCAGGAGGAATACTATTAGTTATTTTCGCTTCGTTGGCAGGTGTTATTTATGGATTAGCTTGGATGTGGAGTGGTCGGCTTTGGGTTTCAACGCTATTTCACTTTGCGCTTAATCTGACTCACCTGCTCTTTTTTACTTACCCATTTAAAATAGCGTGATCTCTATTTTTTATTCTGATCTTCACTGCCTTTTACTGATATCTTAACTTCATCAGTAAAAGGATAAGTGAAACGTGAAAGCTATCACATAAATAGAACACAGATACTCTTATTTGCGCCCATCATCTGGTGAAATTTTTGTTAGTATGCTCTATCGCTTATCTATAAATAATCAAAACTTCATACGGCAAACAACAATAAGTCAAAAATAATAACATCCATTAACACGATAAGAAGTTGTCTTACTTTGCGGTATAGACCTAAGAAAAAATAGGTAAGCTTTGCTCTATTTGCTTTTTTAAATTCAGCATTCTCTGCTGATATTTTGCCTCTCTTATTACCAGGACAAAAGATATGTTAGACCAAGAAATGATCCGTACCTTTATTCAGGTTGCCGATTGCCAAAGTTTTACCAAAGCAGCAGATGTTCTTCACAAGACATCAGCTGCGATTAGTTACCGTATAAAAACATTAGAAGAAAATATCGGCACCCAACTTTTTAATCGCACCACAAGAACCGTGACACTCACGCCTGCGGGTGAATATCTATTAGAGAAATGTCGCCAATGGATTGTATGGTTAGAGTCAATGCCTGTGGAACTTCAGCAAATGAACGCAGGTGTCGAACATCAGGTCAATATTGTCATTAATAATCTTCTCTATGATCGCACTGCTGTTGCCAGTATGTTGGCTTGTCTTCATCAACGTTTTCCGTCTACCCAATTTCATATTACTCGCCAAGTCTATATGGGGGTTTGGGATGCGCTTATTAACGAAGATTATCATTTTGCTATCGGTGTGACGGGTAATGAATCCCTTAAGAATAATATTAACATATGTGCTATGGGCGAAATTCAATGGCAATTTGTTGTCGCGCCTAATCATCCTTTAGCCAATATCAGTGGTGTATTAAGTGATGATCAAATGCGTATGTATTCTGCAGTAAACGTCGAGGATACGTCTCGCCATCTTTCTAAACGTACAGCATGGCGCTTATCGGGTCAGCACGAAATTCGCGTTCCTGATTTACACACCAAATTAGCCTGTCATTTAAAAGGCGTCGGTATCGGATTTTTACCATTAAGTTTGTGCAAACCACTTATTGATAGTGGGCAGCTAATTGCCAAAGAAGTAAGAAATCGTCGTCATAATTCACCACTTTCTTTAGCTTGGTGTGAAGATAAAAAAGGTGCGGTAGTCAGTTATTTAGTGGAATTATTTAAGCAAAATCATCCCAGCGTGCAATCGTTTTACGATCCTTTAAATTAAAAGGGCAAACCGAAGTTTGCCCTTTTGCTGCTAATTCAGTAATTATCTGAATAAAGAATTACGCTTTTGCTTCTTCTTTATTATTGTTGCTTTCTTTAATAAAGAGGCTTGCCACAATACCAATACAAATCAGAATAGCGGCAAAGTAGAAACCTGAGTCCATACTTCCTGTTTTATCTGATAAGAAACCCGTTAGTGTTGGCGCAAAAACCGAACCCAACATACCAATACAGTTATAAACACCAAACGATGTACCTAACGCATGTCGTGGTGAGTTATCAGCAACTACAGCAACTAATACTGGGTTTGTACTGATTTTACCTACAATACCATAAAGGATCAGCGCACCAATTAACACAGGCATTGATTCTGACATTGGCACAGCCAAAATAGCGACTAATGACAACGGTAACATAATCAGTAATACCGGTTTACGACGACCAATTTTATCTGAAACCCAGCTAAAAAGAAGTGAACCAGGAATAGCAAACCACGGCATTAATGATGCGATAGTTGAAATTTGTGTCCCTGTAATTCCACGTTCAGTTTCTAAGTAGTACGGTAACCAAGTGACTAATACAAAGAAACCATAGATTGAACAGAAGATAGTGACATACGCAAGGTTGATATTGCGATTACCAAATAAATCTTTAAATGTCAGTTTAACTTTCTGTTTTGGTGCGCCAGCTTCTGTCGCAGGTTGTGCTTTGGGTTTATCTTTAATGATCCATAACATCACCAAACCAATAATGATAATTGGCACACCGATAATATAGAACGGCGCACGCCAGCTCATTCCCATCTCACCCACAGAAATACTTGAGATGTAATAACCAATAGACAGACCAAATGCCATACCACTATTAATAATCGCACTACCTAGCGTAATACGATGTTTCGGTATCGCTTCTGAAGATAAGCCATACTGAGGACCATAATAGAAGCCTTGGAAGATCCCCACCATGACCCATGCAAACATAAAGGTCACGTAAGTTGGCATCATACCCGCAATAATGGTGAACCCACCAAAGAGCACAACACCTGTTACTAATACTTTTTTCTTACCTAAATAGTCACCAATCATGCCTGATGGAATATTGAGTGCAGTATATCCGATAAAGAAAATACTCATGATAGAACCAAGTTGAGCTTTAGTAAGATCAAACTCAGCACCAATATTTACCATTAATGGGCCGACAATGGCGCGACTACCATAAAGTGCAATCCAACCAAAGAAGAAGATAATGGTCAGTTTGACCCAATAAGGGACTTTGCCTTTCTCATTCACTTGTGCATCGTTCATAATGACGCTCCTGAAAGAATTTTTATTAAGACTTATAAATTAAAGTGCCAGACTGACCTTCAATAACTTGTTGAATATTTTGTAATGCACCAATATGAGCTTGTTGCCCTGTTGCATTAACAAAATCACTCACCGCCATAATTTTTGGTCCCATTGCGCCATCAGCGACAGCCATTGGTGCAAGTTCTTCTGGTGTTGCTTCACGAATTGCAGCTTGTTCTGGTGTACCCCAATTTTTATAAATAGCATCAGCCTCTGTTAAAATAACAAAGTGTTCTGCATTTAATTCACGAGAAATTAAAGCCGCTGTTAAATCTTTATCAATAACCGCTTCACTACCAATAAATTCATTATTTGTGTTGTTAACTGGAATACCGCCACCACCACCACAAATAACAATATGACCTTTATCTAATAAAAGTCTTACTGCTTCGATATCAATAATCTTTTTCGGTGTTGGTGATGGCACAACACGGCGGTAATGTTTACCATCTTGTTTAAATGTCCATTGATACTTCGCAATTAATTCTTCTTTATCAGCTTCATCATAAATAGGGCCAATAAATTTACTTGGATCGTTAAATGCTTCATCATTAATATCAACAGAAACACGTGTCATTACCGTTGTAATAGCTTGATTTGGGTTATTTTGATTAATTTTTTGCATCATCATATAACCAATCATACCTTGGCTTTCAGCCACTAGAATATCCAACGGATAGGCTGGAACAGCTTGATATGCCAGGTTTTGTAGTGCAAGCAATCCAACTTGAGGCCCATTGCCGTGTACTAATACAACACGATACTCTTTAGCTAATTTATTAATTGTCTCTGACATCAATTCAATATTTTTATATTGATTTTCAGCAGACAAAATTTCTCCGCGTTGCAATAATGCATTTCCGCCTAAAGCAATAACAATTGTTTTCATAATTATCCGTATCCGAATGTTTATATAAATTCTTTTATTAAAAAAAATTAATAAATATGCTGTTGTTGTTTTTTAGTTTGGTAACCAATCCATAATCCCAGTAATGTATCTGCACCGGAATGATGACCAATAGAGAGTATTTCCAACATATCCTTAAAAATAATCTCTTTATTCTTTATTTTTTTACCTAGTTGAATGAGATAGGTAGAAAATATTCCCTGGGTGGCATATTCCAAATAATGCTTACTGACAACGGTGGTCAATTCAGATAAAGGCGGTGTGTTATAAAAAAAATTATTAAGTTTATTTTCTGGCTCTGCTAAATAATGCGCAAATAACATACCCACCAGCATATCATCTGAGCTTGGTGTTAACCCGGGGCCTTTCCCTGTAAAAATAGCCCAGTTAACAGCATTGCCTAATAACTGATTATGAAATAGCTTAGTTAATAATTTAATTTCATTAAGTTGCGCGATTTGGCGATAATTTTTTAATGGCCCATATAACCCTGTCGCAATCGAGGGTGAGAGCAGAGAAAAAAAACTTTCTAACCAACGCAAATCTAGTTCCGCTTTATCTTGTAAACGTAAATCCTCTCTCTGACCTGCGAGTAGAGTGAGTTTATTTGCAAGTATGGCTTGATGATCTTTTAGACTCATCATGACCGAGGGATGGCACTGTTTAGCAAAATAATCGAAATCATCTTGTTTCAATAACCATCCCATCGGGCTTAATCCTCTTCCTTCGCGATGAAAAGTGATTAAGCGTTGTTGAGGACAAATGAAATTCAAAGCATGATCATAAATGCCCACACATTTAATCTCACCTTCAAAGTCAGTGATATGCTGGCTGGTTTGAAGTGCTTGAATTTGCATAATGCCCCCTTTATTGCTGTGATTTATCGTTACAAAGCACGATTAAGCATCGATGCCTAACTCTTCTGCTAATGCAACAATCGCTTTTTCAAAGCAACCTAAAGGTGCGCGTACAGTACCTGCACCAATCTGGCCAACACCCGGCTCTTTATGTGCAATACCCGTGTTAATCAGTGGTGTAATACCCGTTTCAACAACGCGACGAGCATCTAATCCTAAACATGCACCTTGGAAATCCCAAGTTGGAATTTGCAACATCATGTTACGAGCAAGGTAGATCTCAGCCATTTCTTCAGTCACTTCACGTGCTGCATCCATACCACCTGATGCACCAACAAAGCGTGTTACACCCGGTGCGGCAACCATTGCTGCGCCACCAATACCGAAAGTTTCAGTAATTGCACTGTCACCGATATCTGGATTTGCATCTGCTTGACTAAAACCAGAGAAGAACAGACCTTGTGGTGTATTTACTGGGGCAGTAAACCATTGGTCGCCCATTCCACTGATTTTGATACCAAAGTTGCTACCATTACGGGTCATAACAGTAACGATAGTGCCTTGCTTGATTTGAGCACCTGCATCCATCGCCGCTTTACAGTAAGCCATTGCTAAGTTCAGGAAGAACTGATCTGTAATACTCAGGAATTTAGTCACTTTTGTGATTTCAGCATCTTCAAAATCTAATGTACTTAATACTGGTGCCAATTGACGCAGTAACAGGGCTGAAGCTGCGATATTACGTTGGTGGAATTCATCACCCATAGTAATTGCTTGACCCATAATTGCAGTCAGGTCAATACCATTTTCGAAAGTGGCAATCGCTGCTTTTAATACTGGCGCTAAGCTTTTTTGCATCCAATGTAGACGCTCTTGCACATCAGGGCCATAAGCTCCAAAGCGCATCACTTTACCGATACCTTCATTCATGTTGCAGTAAGCGTAGTTACCATGAATGTGATTTTTGATAACCAGCATTGGCATATGAGCAGAAGTAATACCACCCATTGGGCCTACTGCATTCACGTTATGGCAAGGAATAAACTCGATTTCCCCTGCTTCTAACATCGCTAATGCTTGTTCTTCCGTTTCTGCCCAGCCTTCAAATAAAGAAGCACCGATACATGCACCACGAACAGGACCACTCATTTCACCCCAAGTTACTGGTGGACCTGCGTGAAGTAATTTTTTACCCGTTTCTAAAACAGGAACAACTTCTTTTGCTAAGCTAACATCACACCAGTGAGGACGGGCTTCACGGATACGTTCGATAACTGCTTCATTCGCTTGTTCGATAGTTGAGTACATATCTGCAATTCCTTATTTCAATTTCTTTAATATTTCAGCCAGTTTTTTATTGCCACCTGCGACAGGTGCCCACTGATAATGCACAACAGGGGTGCCACTTGATTGCAGATCGTCTGCAAAGCTACGTAATCCTGCGTTGATCACAGAGATCCCGTTAAGCAGTGGTGGCACTTCAGCATGTGCTTCTGCTGGATGTGGCTGGATTAATTCTTTTGCTAATAAAACCGCTTCTGGCAACGTATCCATGACAATAATGCCCGCTTCTTTTAGCTGTTTTTGCTGTTCGCTGCGGTTTTGTGGATCGTCTTCAGTACCAGTGATCGTTGCGATGGTGATTAATGGATTAGCTTCGCCACGTTTTTCATTCAGTTTTTTGATTTCTTGAATTAACGCGCCGGCAGGATCTTGAGTTGCACCATAACCAATAACAAAATCAACCAGTAACACGCCAGCTTCTGTTTTATTACTTAGCTCACTGATAAATTTGTTACGAGTAGATGGGTCAATCATTGGGTGTGGTTTACCCTGTGTATAAAAATCATCACCCATATCGATGATTTTGTGACCATCAGCATCTAGCATCGTGCCTTGTTTATGCTCGTTATCGACTTCAACATTAAGTTTTTCAGATAACAACATGGCGCATTCAGCCGCTAACGTACCACCGGCATAAAGACCAATGATTTTCTTACCTGTAACTTTTGGTAATTCCGCTGCGATATCTTCAACACGTGCTAATTCAGCCGCAATGCGCGCCGTTTCATCTAACGTGCGAGTAAAATAGATATTGTCGTCTTGGAATTTCTCAGGTGTTGTACCTAAGAATTGCGCCACAATCGGTTTATTATGGCGTTTCATTTCGGCAATAATTTTTTGGCGAACAGCAGGCGCTGGTGGCTTAGAAACAAAAGCAATAACACGCGTATTAGGATCTGCCGCCAACATATTGATAGCAGTGATCGCACTGATACCACCAATTTGCTCTGTTAAATCACGACCACCTAGGCCAATTGAATGAGAAATACCTTGGCGCTGTAAAACGATTTGAGAGGTAATTTCTTGAATACCTGTCCCTGATGCGCCAACAATACCAATTGAGCCTTTCGGTGCAATGTTAGCGAAAGCAAGAGGAGCTCCTGCAATATTTGCCGTACCACAGTCAGGTCCCATCACAATCAGACCTTTTGCAGCTGCTTTTTCTTTTAATGCTTTTTCATCTGCGATAGAAACGTTGTCAGAGAACAGCATAACGTTACAACCATCTTCTAAGCCCGTGTCAGCCAATTCCGCGGCATATTCACCAGCAATAGAGATAAGTAACATATTGGCATTAGTGCTTTTTTGTTTAGCAGTACGCCAGCTACGTACTGTCGTTAATTTGTTACCACCTTTTTGACCACTTGCAATTTCTGCAAGAGCTTCTTCTAATGCCGTAGAAATCATATCGATAATGGCAGGATCGTCTGATTCCGCTTTAATCGAAACACAAATGTCATTCGGTGTTGCTTCGTTAAACATGTCATGCCAGAAACCGGTGACATCGAGAAGAGATTTATTCGCTGGTGTTCCCATCATGACGGAAATTTCTTCCACCTCTGGGGCTTCACTTAATTTTCGGGAAATAATCATCAGGCTTACTGAATCCTGAAAGCTCCCTTTTTTAATAAAAGCATGGATCATTATGATATCCTTAACGCATTTAATATATGTAATAGCACATATCTATTTGCATTTCGTTTTTTTGATAATAAGAAGCCTATTTGCTTAAATTATTAAGCAATATAAATAAATGTCTGATTTATTAATTTCTAATCTCTGCGTATAAACATACTGAAGAAATATTGAAAAGTAGAGTGACAGAAGTCACACTTATTTATTGTAAAAAATTTTTATTTAATCGAACGGTATTTATTAAATAAATTATGATGAGAAAAGTTTATTAATTCAGGAATAGAACCTAAAAACAAAGAGATAAATTTAACAACAAAGAAACATTTTTTGTAATAAAAAGCTTATGTAAAACAAATATAAACGATATTGGATTTACAATTTTATAACATACAATAGTAAGAAATTATTATCAACAAATAAAAAAACTATATTTTTATTTTAACTTTTTAAATTATCCATTATTTTTAATTTCATTTAAATCCATAAGATAAAACCTTGTATTTAACATGGATTTAAAATAAAAAGAATATAAATTTTATGATTTAAGTTACTGCTTAATAGTTTTAAATTAAATGCTTAATTTCATATTGTTAGTAAAACATTCACAGACAAACTGTATAGCTTATTCTTTTAAAAAAGTTAACTTAGTTACATCTTAATTGTTTTGGCAAAATAGCGTTGAAAAATATTATGCAAAACAATAAATCAGCAACCCAATGACTTTCAAAAATAGTAGAGACCATTCATTGTGTATCACCTATTAAGTTATTTTCAATATTTTACTGAATTGTTTCAGGTGCCGATATTACGTCAAAAAATAGTAGAAAATATTATTTCCGATTATTCATCCATTGTTAATAACATTATAATCACCCTATATTTTAATAACATTAAGTTACATAAACCTGCTTATTTTAAAATTAAGTTAATAAATAATTTTGTTTTTATGACACCAGTCAATGAATATTTAATAATATGTTAATAAGATTATCTTTAATAAAATACTTATTAACTTTACTTTTTACTTCTGATTATTTATTTAACCTGCAACTTAATGGAATAACCTGATGAATAAATTAACTCCATTACGTCCCATCTCTACATTAATCGCCGTTTCTATTACCCTCATTATCTGGTTTCTTATCCCCGTACCACAAGGTGTTGACCCCAATGCTTGGCATTTATTAGCACTCTTTGTCGGTACTATCGCTGCTATTATCGGTAAAGCACTTCCTATCGGTGCTGTTTCTATTATTGCTATTGCATTAGTGGCTGTTACAGGTGTTACTAATCCAAATTCAACTAAAGCTGCTATCGGTGATGCATTAAGTGGTTTTTCCAATGATCTTATCTGGTTAATTGGTATTTCCATTATGGTCTCTATGAGCCTAAATAAAACTGGGCTTGGTGCCAGAATTGGTTATTATTTTATTTCACTATTTGGCAAAAAAACGATTGGAATAGCCTATTCATTAGCCATTGCCGAAACAATATTAGCACCAGTAACGCCAAGTAATACTGCACGGGGTGGTGGTATTATTCACCCAATTATGCGTTCAATTTCAGACAGTTTTAACTCTAAAGTAGAAGATGGTACAAGTGGTAAAATAGGTCGTTACCTCTCTTTAGTGAACTACAATATAAATCCAATTACTTCTGCCATGTTTATTACGGCAACCGCCCCTAACCCACTTATTGTAAGTTTAATTATCAGTGAAACTGATCCTACACATGAGCTTAGTTGGTCTATGTGGGCAATTGCTGCGTTTGTGCCCGCTATTGTTTCATTAATATTAATGCCAATTGTTATCTATCTTCTTTATAAACCTGAAATAACCAGTACCCCGAATGCTCCTCATTTTGCTAAAGAGCGTTTAGCGCAATTAGGGCCTATTTCATTACCTGAAAAAATAACCCTTGCCGTCTTCGCCTTATTATTAATTATGTGGGCTGGTGTCCCAGCATTATTATTTGGTGATGGATTTAGCATTAATGCAACAACAGCAGCATTTATTGGTTTGTCGATTTTATTATGTACAGGCGTTTTAAACTGGGATGATATTTTAAAAAATAAAGGTGCATGGGATACCGTAGTTTGGTTCTCTGCATTAGTTATGATGGCATCCTTCTTAGGAAAATTAGGATTAATTAAATGGTTGTCACTCAGTGTTGGGGCAAGTATTGATAGTATGGGAATAAGTTGGGTCAGTGGCATGATATTACTGGTACTAATTTACGTTTATTCTCACTATTTCTTTGCCAGTACCACCGCGCATATTACGGCAATGTTTGCCGCCTTTTATGCTGCAGGTTTAGCCCTTGGTGCACCACCAATGTTATTAGGGCTGATTTTGGCATTCTCATCTTCATTAATGATGTCATTAACACATTATGGTACAGGTACGGCGCCCATTATTTTTGGTTCAGGTTATGCCACATTAGGTGAATGGTGGAAAACAGGCTTTGTAATGAGTGTAGTTAATCTTATCATCTGGATCACGCTTGGCAGCGTATGGTGGAAAGTATTGGGGTATTGGTAGGAATAAATTTCCCAAAATATATTAATGCCTAAGTATTCGTGATCACACCATTATTCAAATGATGAGTCACATCTTAGGCATTATTTTAAAAAAGCTTCATTGTATAAATAGCACTTCAGCCATGTAGCGATTCTTTTTACTATCGATTTTATCTTTCTCAAGCTTATTATCTTCAATAAGCAAATCACTTAAAAAGTATTCAGGTTCAACATCAAAAAAATAAGATAAACAATAGAGCGTTTCAGCGTGAATGTTCGTTTCCCCATTTTCATAACGTGATTGATGTTGTTGACTAATACCAAGTAATGCACCGAGTTCATCCCCAGTCATGCAATACATCTCTCTCAGACTTCGGATCTTTTTTCCAACTAATTTTGATATTTTCTTGTTCATAGCAAACGTCCTCATAAACAAATAAAATACAATATATTATTCATATAAAATATTGACTGTTGCGACTGAATTTGCTGTACCTGCAGTTATTTTATTGCCGGTCTTAATATAACGCGCCTTCCAGTTAAAAATATAATCACCAGAAGGAACATTATTTTGTAAATTAAGCTTTGTATTTAATTTAATTGGATTGTTATTACTATTAACTATTTGGATGCCAATACCTGTTGCACGGTTAGAACCCGATAAATTTAATTTTCCTGTATTTGCATCAATATATCCTGCACTACTTGTCACCGTTGCTTTAATATTTGTTCCAGCGGCACAACTCAACGTAATAGGAACATTAACATTTTGACTCACATCTCCAATATTTTTAAATTGTGTATCGTACCAAGTTCCTAAACTTATATTATAGTTATCTGATTTTGTTGTGCATTTTAAAGAATTTACTTTTATTGCACCAACTGGAATTCTTAATGTTGATAAAATCCATTGGTGATTAGCAGGTAAAGTATTATGTTGTATCATTCGTGCTAAATTTCCGCCCTTTAATACGGCCGATTGAGTTACCCTGCCTGTTTTTATTATTTCCACCGTCCAAGCAGGGTTAATAATCTGAAATTTCTCTATAATTGCATTGCTAGGCTGGTTAGCGCCAGTATATTTAAGATTGATATAACCCATATTATTCATTTTTACTTTTATTCCAATTCCTGGAATATTAGTTGCTGCTATCCGATTAGAATTAGGTATCCATCCATTAATAAAATCACCTTTAATAAAAGCATTTCTTCCGCACTCACCACTATTTCCTTTAAATGAAGTTATATTAGCCGGCCTATAATTAAGTGTAATTGTAGCAAGTGTTCTTGTCGTCAAATCATCATGTTGAATATTAAAAACACGATTTGGTACATCAACTATCACATTATTGTAATTTGGATTTTGTATACATGCCGCTGTAGAATAAGCAGAGTAAATTAATATTCCACCTAATAATAATGGCTTAATTATTATATTTTCCATTTTTAGCCTCACTCTTTTTTAACAGGATAGTTTTAATTTCATAATCATCTTTTTCATCCAAAATAAAAAAATCTTTTATATGAATATTAAATATTTCTGCATATTGATTAAGCCTATCCAGATTAATTCTATTAACTCCTCTTTCATATCTTGATTGTTGTTGTTGGCTAACTCCAATTAGTGCAGCCAATTCGTCTAATGAAATCCCCTTCATTTTTCTATAATAAGTAATTTTTCTACCTATTGCTTTTGATACTGGATAGCGATTAATCACTTTCCACTCCTAGGTTAAGTAGTTTTTAATTATAAATTAATGTAAACTCAAGATGACTTTTAAATGTTCCCGTACTTATTCCATCACCGGTTTTAATTAACCTTGCCGCTAATGGATATTCTGCCATTTTTGTTTGACTGTTAATTATCGCCTCTAATTTACTACCATTCTTTATTATGGTTTTATTTCTATTTTCAACTAAATTTAGTGCGATATTTTTTGCAGTTCCATTATTAATAAAATAATTTCCATTATTAGGATCTGCTGTTCCCGCTATCGTTAGCGTCGCTTTTTGTGTGCTTATTGGACAATTTTTTAGTTTTATTGAAAAATTGATCCAATCTGTGTTCTGATTATTTTTTAAATCTCTAATATTTACTTTTTTAAAGTCGATTAAATAGTTCTTATTCTCGATCACACAAGGAGATATAGTTACTTTTCCATAAATATTGATATTAACTGAGCTAGCCATGGCCATAGATGAAAAAAACAAAAATAAAAAGATCGTGGTTTTCATATTATTTCTCTTCTATAAATAGACGATATTTGCAGTTACTTTCGCTGAGATTGTTCCTGGCATTCCTTTTCCTGACGGACTAAAAGCGCGGGTTCGTAACCATAATCTGACATCGTTTCGTCCATTTAATGTAACAACCAATGATTTTTTGTTTCCAAGCTTTATTGAACCGGGCCCATTTTCTAATTGCACTGCAATATTTTTAGCAGTTCCTTGATTTTTATATAAACTATTTATATCAGCCGCATCAGAAATACCTGAAAAAGTAACACTAATTTGATTAATCGCTGTAGAGCAATCTGTAAAAGTAATATAAAAATCATTCCAATTAGAGCCAGAATTTGCCTGTTCAAAATTAGCAGCCGGTATATTTTTTAAATCAACATTAACGTTATCTCCATTAGAAATGTTACATGTAGCAACTCTAATATTGCCTGTAAAATTTAAGTTAACGCTGTCTGAAGCCCACGATGTTGAGCTTATTATTAGAACATTTATCAAAAATAACTTATTGATTATATTTTTCATTTTCATTTCCTACGCGTAGCAGATATCGACAGCTATATTTAAATTAGCTGTAATAATGCAATTAATTAATAAAATATTTATATCATTTATTTATGACAAACTACGGTAGTTTTATAAAGTCCTAAATAATGAGAGACGCCTAATAAGTTATAATTTGCACTACATTGTTTATTATTATATTTAACAATAAATTGTCCTTTTTCACTTAACCCAGATAAATAAACTTCACCATCATTACCTACGATGTTATTTAATTGTGGGTTATCTTTAAAAATAACTTGTGCTCCAAAAGGAACTAATTCACCATTTTCCAACGTCAATGCAATTAATGCACGATAACCAACATTTGCAGAAAAATTTGCTTTTACTAATGCACCACGACTAGGAGAAACAGTCTGGGTCGTTAACGCCAATTCCGTATTTTCTGGTAATGCTGAAGTATCAATATCAATCGTATTTTTACGGTATGGTGTAATATAAGGCACTAAAGCATAACCATAACTGTTAGTTTCTACCCCAGCCTGATTTAAAACAGCAACATCAGAAGCTTCAGGAATGTTCACAATCGCCGAGGTTTCACCAAGCTGTTGACCTAAAACAACACCGCCAGAATGCGCGACTAAACTACCATTAACACCATAATATAAATTATAATTATCTTTACTATATCCACTCCCTCCCGTCATTTCACCGTACTTACCCTTATACGATGCATTTAAATTTCCCGAAGATCCTTGATCTTGGTTTGTAAATGCTTGTTGTAGACTCCAATTTAATCGATTATTTAATTGAGATGCAGAAAGCCCCACACTTCCTGTACTTGGACTTTGACTACTGCTATTAGTGTTGAAGTTATAATAAAACGTATCATCAAAAACACTAAAAGGTACACTTACCGATAGCGCTAATTGGTGGTCATCACTACTTTTAGAGTAACTGCTCGATCTATAAGAATAATTATTTGTATTTTTATTATAGGTATAATTTAAACCGTAACTAATACCCTGCCAGCTGTTGTTATATCCCACAGTGGCTGACTGCGTTTTTCTATCACTATTCCAGTAGTTTTCTCTGACATATCCGATAGAAAGAGAACCGTATTGCTCTCCCAAATTCTGATTAATCGTAATTTCCGCTCGATTACGACGGCGTTCTATTTCGGGTGCACTGATACCATTTCGATATTCGTCAAAAACCTCCGCCAAACTATAATATCCGTCAGTTGAATAACGGTAGCCTGCTAGGGCTATATTCGTTCCAATCGTATTTAGATTTTTGTTATATCTGAAACGATAAGACTGCCCACGCGATGTATCACCATTATTTAATTTTGAGTTTGCTTGAGTAACATCTATTGAAATTGCACCTAATGCACCTAAGTTTTGTCCTACACCAATAGAATACGCTTGGTAATTGTTGCTAAGTTGGCTTCCACCATAAGCCGTTGCTCCATAAGGCAAACCATAAATTAATGTCAATTGACCAAATTTCTGTTTTTCAATTTCTTTATCATAAGCACGATATTCCCCTCCTGTAATACTATAAGAAACATAACCTTCACGTTGTAAAATGGGTAAAGAAGCAAAGGGTATTATTTGGTGTTGTTCACTTCCATTTGATTCTTTGATTGTGACATACAAATCACCGCTACTTCCTGTTGGATAAAGATCATTAATTTCAAAAGGGCCTGCTGCCACTTCTGTTTGATAAATGGTATAACCATTTTGTCTAATCGTAATCTGAGCATTACTACGCGCAATACCACGTACTACAGGCGCATACCCACGAACACTTTCAGGATACATATCATCATCAGTACCGAGTTGAATACCTCTAAAAGGAACACTGTCAAAAACAGAAGAAGGTGAGACTCCATCCCCTAAAACTAATTGGCTTTTAAGTTGATTGATGCTACGCGATAAATACGTATAAACAGTGTCCCATTTACTAGATTTATCATCACTATTAGACCAAGTTGTATAATTTCTCAAACGCCAAGGGCCTATATTGATTCCAGGTCTTAAATTAATATAGTTTGATGTTGTATTTGAGCCATTACTCTTACGATCATAATTTTTTGAACCGCTATAACTGTAATTTAATAACAGTGCAGTAATACCATTATCTATATTATTTAAATCAACAAATCCTCTAGGGTTTTTATTCATCGCTATTTGAGGAATACTTAAATACAAGCGTTGAGAATTAAATTTAAATTCACTTGTTGCATTAGGGATCGCTGACAAATTAACACAGTTATTTCCTTTTTCTTCTAACCCCTTGTATTCACTTGTTTTAATACCAAATTTAGTGAGATCGGATATTGATAAGCAGGGGATTAACTTGCCATTATCTATTTTCTCAAATTTTATATTTTCAGTACCAATTAAATTAGTATTAACATAAATATCAACATAATAATTACCGGGTAACTGCTCATTATTTTCAAACTGAGATAAATCAATTGAGCTTTTATTAGGTAATTCTAAAAAATCAGGATCAAAGTAAAGATTATCTAAATTAGACCCTTCCGCATACAGCGAGGCTGTATAGCCTAAATATAAAATTAGGCTAATACATATTTTATTCATTTTCATATTAAAACCTAAGTTTATAGAAGATTATATTTTGATCTCTGATAAATCAGTAACTGCACCATAATCATTAATAACTTCCCAATTAATAGTGCCATGTAGCTCCTCACTATTAATATCAAATGATTTTATTGAGTAAGGAGCAACATAAGAAACATCATCAACAGCCTTATTATTAAACTTAATTATCTGAAAATTGAAAAAGTAAGGTGTTGGGTTTTTTACATTTATTTTATTTCCTACTTTTGACCACTCTAACTTTTTCTGTTCTTCAATAAAATTAACATTCTTTAATTCTTTAGGTCTAAAAATTAATTTCATCTGCGTTTTAAATGCAATTTGCAAAGAATTCTCTGTTCTCTCTGTTGCAGGAATTGTTTTTATATTTAACCAAAAAAGAGATTCTCTATCGCTAGGTAAATTATTTTCAGTTAGAAATATTCTTAATGTATTAGTATTACTGCCATTTAATCTGAATAATGGAGGAGTTATAGTAAAATTTGATTGTTTTTTTTCATTAATATCATCTATCCAAGACTGAATTAAATAGGGAATATTGTCTGGATTTTCGACACTAATACTGACGTCTTTTTTTCCTTCATCATAAATAACACGAGTACCACCAATAACAACCCCCGCATTTGCGGTATTTAAAAAAATAAACAAAGAAATAAAAGAATAAATAATAGCCTTCATATCCCCACCATTAATTGAGTAAAAAGGTTCAAATCCCTTTAAACCTTTTTATTTTTTAATTAATCTTTAATTATAATTGATAGTAAATGTTGCATTACCATTTGCAAGACCGGCGGTTACGGTATCAGATTTAGCAATATAACGCGCACGGAAGTCCAAATTATTAACAACATTAGCCCCTGTTTTTAATGGGTATTTTTTCGATTCAGTAAATAACGGAATAACCTTATTTGTATCATCTGTAATTTGAATACCAACACCTTTTGCTACGTTAGCTTCATTTTTCAGAGCAATAACAGTATTATCACCAGAATAATTATCTGCATCAAATTTTACTGCTGCACTACTTGCTGTTGCAGGGCAATTAATTAGCTTAATTGTGAATTGTGTTGCCGAAGCCGTACTACCAGTAGTTGGTAATGCAGTTTTGGATACTTTACCTAAATTCACTTTTAACGCATCAGAACCCGATGCGAGTTCACAAGCGTTATCTATAATTTCACCGGTAAAATCAATAGTACCATCTTCAGCTAAAGCGTTATTAACTGCAAAAATAGAACCACTAGCAATGAATATTGCAAGTAAATTTTTCTTCATTTATTTTTCTCCAAAGAGTCATTATTAATATATTTATTAATATCATTTTAATATATTGATTAATTTATTTACCAATTGAAAATCAGCAATTAACTCAATATATGAGTATTATTATATTATTTTTTAAAATAAACAAGTTTTGGTTATAGCGGTATAATATACAAGAAGAAAAAATAAAACAGGATTTAAATCTGGTTAAACACTTTATTAGTTAATAATTAAAACTTATTTTTAATTAATTGTGTTATTCATATTTAGACACAACATTGTTAAGTAAAAATAAAATTTAAATACTATTTTTAATAATAAAGGGATTTTTTATCTTATTTTATAACTCATATTGTGTAAACCAAATAAATCATCAATCTCTATTTTTACTCTCTTATATAAATTCATCACATTAAAGAGCTAGCATATGTTTTTTATGAAATTTCAATTAAAATATTAGTTGAAAAAATAAACATAAAATGGATAGGAAATATTGCATATAAAATATATGATTTTGTTTTTCATTGTTATATACAAAAAAAGAGCAAAGTTCCCCTTGCTCTGATTTAGTATCGGAGTTTTTTTAGATATCTTTATAGAATAATAAGATTAATTTAAAAATTACTTCTTATTAAATCTTAATCTGCGACATTCTTATCTGGCAGATAAGAGCCAATGTTATAATCTTCTAATTTTGATGCTTTTTCAGAATTAAAATCAATAAATAAATTTATTGATCAAATTCTTACCCCTATCATTTTAAAGATATCAGCATATCAATATTATCATTAAATCGTTATCATACACACGTTTACCTCTTTCTATTCCCTATTGTTTAAAAGGATTTTATGCGTAGAACATTCTCGTCTTATCACCCTATTCTTTATACCTTGAGAGTGGCACAACGTCGTTTATTTCGTTCCCTTAGTTGGCGATTTTCAGGTCGAAAATACAGCAAAAATGTTCAACCAGAACAACGACTTTCATATCGTTACCTAAAACACACATCTAAATTAATTAGTCGCCGTGGCGAAAGTGATATTCAATTACAATACAATAAGATAACGAATCTTAAATTAGTTGAAAAAGCGTTAGATGGTATCGTAATAAAACCTGGAGAATATTTCTCTTTTTGTTATTTAGTCGGTAAACCTAGCTATAGACGAGGTTTTATTGATGGTATGCAACTCTCATATGGTGAAGCAAGAAAAGGCGTAGGTGGTGGAATTTGTCAGGCCAGTAATTTAATACATTGGTTAGCACTACACTCTGAATTAAAAGTGATTGAAAAGGCAAATCATAGTTTTGATCCCTTTCCTGATGAAGGTAGAGTACTTCCTTTTGGCTCAGGAGCCGCTATTTTTTATAACTACGTAGATTTAATCTTATATAATCCAACACATTATAATTACCAAATTAGATTACATGTCGCTGAACATCAATTAGAAGGTGAACTCCTTTGTAGTGAAGAAAGAAAATATCGTTATCATATTTATGAAAAGTCATCCTCTTTTATCAAAAAGGGAGAGCATGTATATCGTTGTAATGAAATTTGGCGAGATATTTACACTAAAAACAATGTAGGCGCTTTTCCTCAATTAATTACATCAGAATTACTTTATGAAAATAGTGTAGTTGTAAAATATGATATTTCAGATGAACAATTAAATTGATACATCACATTAACATACTAAAAATAGAGATAAAAATCTCACCCTCTCTTTGTAATAAAGAGGGTTTTGGTGTAAAACGAAAACAATATTTTGTATATATGACTTAATTACTATTCATCTATTGTTAGTCATTTAGGGATCACTATGAAATACCAAGATGTTACTAAATCACCTTGTGAGAATGCTTATTTTTTAGTTTTTAACCTCAACTACTCACCTGAAAACCGCGATATTCTAATCGATTTTTGTAATAATTTTTCTGGCCTAATACGTAGTATGAGAACTCGTTTTCCTGAATTGGAAACAAGTTGTGTAATGGGGTTCGGTGCAAATGCATGGACTACGTTATTTCCCAACCAGCCAAAGCCTAAAGAGCTAAATACTTTTAAAGAAATTAAAGGTAACACTTATACTGCAGTTTCTACTCCGGGCGATCTTTTTTTCCATATTCGGGCTCTCAAAGTTTCGGCTTGTTACGAATTAGCATCTATTATCAGCCAAAAGCTAAAAAATATTGTTGTGCCCGTTGATGAAGTTCATGGATTTAGATATTTTGACGGACGTTCTATTATTGGTTTTGTCGATGGAACTGAAAACCCAGAGTATGAAGATGAGCGAGCTTCTTATGCCGTTATTGGCGATGAAGATCCTGAATTTACAGGTGGTAGTTACGCCTTTGTACAAAAATATATTCACGATATGGAAGCATGGGAAAAACAGCCTCTTATCGAACAAGAAAAAGTCATTGGTAGACACAAATTCAATGATGTGGAGTTAACCGATGAAGAAAAAGAACCTGGTTCACATAATGTTGTAACCAATATTCAAGATGAGAACGGCAATGATTTAAAAATAGTCAGAGCCAACATGCCTTTTTCTAATCCATCAAAAAATGAATATGGCACTTACTTTATTGGTTATGCACGTTATTTTTCAACAACTAATCGAATGTTAGAAAATATGTTTGCAGGCACACCTGAAGGTCATACGGATAAATTACTGAAATTCAGTACCCCTATAACAGGTACATTATTCTTTGTTCCATCGCCTGAATTTCTAGATGATATAGCGTAATTTATTAAAAGTAGATATATAGGCTTGCTACTTATATATCTACTTTGATCGATCACTGCTGCCATTTTTGCTCATTATCATTCATCTCAAGTGTTAACTTCTCTGACTGAGCAAAATAGTTTTACTGACATCATTCAGGTTCCAATGGTAATAATCGTCTTCATCTTAGTGCATGTCAGTATTTTCTAATTCTAAATTGTAGTAAGACACTCACTCAATATACTATCTGCTTAAAATAACAGATTGCCATAATGTCCATATGATCATTTCCATTAGTGTAATAAAATATTATTTAAATCAATATGTAATAAATTAAAGCTAAAAAATTTTCAGAAAAAGTGCAGATTGTCATTAACGGTTAATCAACGATATTATAGTGAATAAAATTATTTCTCTTTTGGTCTAAAAAGATATTTGTATCATTAAAACAACAGACCGAAACCTTGTGATATGATCGAACAATGCTTGTGAAATAAAACGACATTCAGTGTAACAATAAATTTTCACAAATACCCAAAATTCAATACGTTAAGACAGACAACAACATGACTGACATTCAACATTTAGACTCCCACACACCAATGATGCAGCAGTATCTGAAAATTAAAGCAGAGCATCCTGAAATTTTACTGTTCTATCGTATGGGTGACTTTTATGAACTGTTTTTTGATGATGCTAAAAAAGCCTCTCGCTTATTAGATATTTCATTAACTAAACGGGGCCAGTCCGCAGGCCAACCGATCCCCATGGCAGGGGTTCCACATCATGCTGTTGAAAACTATCTCGCTAAATTAGTTCAATTAGGGGAATCCGTGGCTATTTGTGAACAAATAGGCGACCCTGCAACCAGTAAAGGCCCAGTTGAACGCAAAGTTATTCGTATTGTTACACCGGGTACTGTCACTGATGAGGCCTTACTTGAAGAACGCCAAGACAATCTTTTAGCCGCTATTTGGCAAGATAAAAATGGCGCATTTGGCTATGCAACATTAGATATCACATCAGGACGTTTTCGTGTTACGGAAATGCCCGATAGTGAAAGTATGCTTGCTGAATTACAACGCACCCATCCCGCTGAATTACTCTACCCAGAAACTTTTGAATCAATGGCACTGATTGAGCGCCAGCAAGGCTTGCGTCGCCGCCCTATTTGGGAATTTGAACTAGAAACTGCAAGGCAACAACTGAATCTGCAATTTGGTACTCGTGATTTAACGGGCTTTGGTGTTGAGAATGCATATTTAGCACTCTGCGCTGCTGGATGCTTATTACAATATGTGAAAGATACACAACGCACTGCATTGCCTCATATTCGTAACATCACTATGGAACGCCCTCAAGATTCAATTATTTTAGATGCGGCAACTCGTCGTAATCTAGAATTAACACAAAATCTTGCTGGAGGTACTGATAACACGCTGGCATCTGTACTTGACCTTTGCGTTACCCCAATGGGAAGCCGTATGCTAAAACGTTGGATACACACACCATTACGCCAACGTGAACAACTCGTTAAACGACAAGATGCAATTAGTGCATTACAACCTCTCTATTTTGAGTTACAGCCTTTTTTACGCCAAGTCGGTGATTTAGAACGTGTATTAGCTCGTTTAGCATTACGTTCAGCACGCCCTCGTGATCTTTCTCGTATGCGTCATGCTTTTCAGCAGTATTACGATATTCATCAAGTACTTGAACAAACTGATATGCCTTATATTAAAGAATTACAAAAGCGTATTAGTCAGTTTGATGAATTATGTGAATTACTTGAAAATGCCATTGTTGAAACACCACCTGTATTAGTCCGTGATGGTGGCGTTATTGCCTCAGGCTATAATGCTGAATTAGATGAATGGCGAGCATTAGCCGATGGCGCAAGTGATTACCTTGATAAACTTGAAATTCGTGAACGAGAAAAATGGGGTATTGATACACTTAAGGTTGGCTTTAATGGTGTACATGGCTATTACATTCAAGTCAGTCGTGGGCAAAGTAATTTAGTACCTATGCACTATGTTCGTCGTCAAACATTGAAAAATGCTGAACGTTACATCATTCCTGAATTAAAAGAGTATGAAGATAAAGTATTAACTTCTAAAGGTAAGGCATTAGCTATCGAAAAAATGCTTTATGAAGAGATTTTTGAAAAGCTATTACCTCACCTTACGGCATTACAAATTAGTGCTGAAGCTTTAGCAGAAACAGATGTGCTCGCGAACCTTGCTGAGCGTGCAGAATCATTAAATTACACACGCCCAGAATTAAGTGAAAAAACAGGTATTCAAATTATAGGGGGACGTCACCCTGTTGTTGAACAAGTTCTTAGCGAACCCTTTATTTCTAACCCATTACAATTGGCACCTCAACGCCGCTTATTAATCATTACTGGCCCGAATATGGGCGGGAAAAGTACTTATATGCGCCAAGCTGCATTAATTACCTTACTTGCTTATATTGGTAGCTTTGTTCCCGCAGAAAAGGCATTAATTGGCCCTGTTGACCGTATATTTACCCGTGTGGGAGCTTCTGATGATCTTGCTTCAGGTCGTTCTACCTTTATGGTGGAAATGACCGAAACAGCCAATATTTTGCATAATGCGACGGAAAACAGCTTAGTCTTAATGGATGAAATTGGTCGAGGTACATCAACTTATGACGGATTATCTCTAGCTTGGGCTTGCGCTGAAAACTTAGCAAATCGCATTAAAGCAATGACACTCTTTGCAACCCACTATTTTGAATTAACCACACTGCCTGAAAAACTTGAAGGTACTGCAAACATTCATTTAGATGCTGTTGAACATGGCGATACCATTGCCTTTATGCACAGTGTTCAAGAAGGCGCAGCAAGTAAAAGCTATGGTTTAGCTGTGGCATCGTTAGCAGGTGTCCCAAAAGAGGTGATCCGCCGTGCTAAACAGAAGTTAAAGGAGCTTGAATTGCTATCAGGTCACACTGGCGCTGGTCATGTTGAAACTTCACAACTGATGTTATTAACAGAAGCTGAACCCTCTGCTATTGAATTAGCGTTAGATAAAATTGATCCTGATGCCTTAACACCACGACAAGCGTTAGAACAACTCTATCGTTTAAAAGAGATGGTCAAATAAGACATAAATATGAAAAATGGCGCTATGTTTATTTTCTCAGCGCCATTTTAATAACAGTTCAATCAAAGATAAATATAACTCTACTTAATTAAAGCATGGCTATATTTCAGTCGTTCACCCAATAACAGTAAAGTGTCTTCATCGCTGTAATTGTCAAATAAACGAATAAATGAAGATAAAGCTGGATTAAACATCATGTCGTCATTAATTTTCTCATAAGAAGTATACTTTTTTGTTTTTAATGCAAAAACTAGCGTAACTTTATCATCGTTATGACCTTTATTTAAAATTAAATCATCATTACTTATTATCAAATCACTCAAATATTTATAACCACTTTCATAGAAAGTTTCTAAATTTCCATCAGCTTGACGTTGAACAACAGAATAGAGATCACGAGATGCTTGTTGAGCAATTAAATAAATCTCACCTTTATCATTTTGAGCAACCTCTTTAACACGCAATGGAAGCCAGCGTGTTTTTGTTACTTCTTTATTCACTAAATTTAACGTAATTTCTAACGTGTTTGTTGTGTAATGATGATTATAAAAAATAATAAGAGAATCCCCTGAAAGAGCATAGTGAAATTGTGTAAATTCACCGAAATCTTCAGCGTAATACTGCTTTACCAGATCTTCTGTATTAACTGAGTATTCCCAACTTTCACCTTCATCTAAACTTGTCAGTATCGTCTTATTATCAACTAAAATTAATTGTGATGTAGTTTGTGAAAAGAGTAATTTTCCGCCAATTAATGCTAAAGGGAAACGATAATAACCATCATTAGTCTCTTGCCAAGGAATTAAATCTGCTACTGTAAACTCTGCTAAATCTATATGTTGACGTCCCTGCTCTGTAAATAAAACACATTTATCAAAAGCACAATAAGCATTGTAAAAGCTACCTTGCCCTTGTAATACAAATCGTACGCCTTCTTTATCAGAATAGTACAGCGTATATTTTCTCTGATTATCTTGGCGATAAAGTCGACCATAAATATCTACATCATATCGCCCACTATCAGATTCAGTTTTAATTAGGATACCATTTGATGAATTAAAGGTTTTACGCCAATCATAACGAGAATAGGGGTATGACGATAATACCGAGGCGTTTTCATTTTTCCATTGCCACTTAGAGGCAAAACCATGAAAAAGTACACCATAAAAAAGTACTAAGCTTAAAATAAATAAGCTAGTGATAATAATAAAAGGCTTACGGAAAAAAGGATTCATTGACTTAACTCCGTAATATAAACCACTTTGTTATTTTCAACACATTGCTGTTGAAGCAAAAAATAGGTTTGATAACTACTATTACCTTTTTTTGATAACAAAATATAAAGATTTGAAAATAAGGCAATTAAAAAAGCAAATCCAGTGATAATTAAGCTGAAGATAATCCCCATTCCTAAAAAGGTATCACCAATAAAGAACCAATCCCATTTATCCCAATAATTACCATTATCGTAAACATCCGAAATAGATAAAATGGCAAAAATAGAAAAAATAAAGGCACTGATCAAGCCTGTAATTAACAACGATAATCGCTTAGTACGTTGATGCCCAATATACATTTGTCCTGAAATTGAATAAGCGCCATTATCTGTATGATTATAAACCCCTAAGACAACAGGCCCAGAGTTCTTATCTTCTGCTTGCCAAAAGAACAATTCAATATCATCACCATCAGTCAAAAATAAATTATGATCAGAATAAAATAAACGTTCTTTATAACTAAATATAAAAGGATGTTTATCAATCTGACAAGATATTTGCATCACCACACTCTCTGCATTACGGGTGTGTATTTTAATTCTATCAACATGATGAAGTTTTATTTTCCCTCGTACTCGCTGTACTTTACTTTGTTTGATATGAAAGGTTGGAGTTTTACGTGTTATATGCTTTAACAGTGGTATTGTTTTTATTTCGGGAATAATCAGTTGTTCACCATCTGGAGCAATAATATCTTGTTTAGCAATGACTTTATCTAACGCCTTTATTCTCTTTCTATGTTTAGGCCTGATACGCTGAAAGTAACGATAAGCCTTTTCTCCGATATAACTAATACCCATCATCATTGCACCAAATGCAATAACCGTAGAAACAACGATAAAAAAATTCACGTCAAGATGAAGAATCGAAAAATAACTCCAATAACTGCCAACAAACGTCAGAATAAATGCAAGCAATAACCATTTTTTCTGTTTAGTGGTAAGTTTAAAGGTTCTTTCTGGCTCAAGCCTTCCTTTGCTATTATGATAAATCCATTGCACCCATAAACTGCCATCTTTCAATAATTCGGCACAAATTTTAAGCTCATCACCTTGTTTTAAACGCTTCAGAAAATCATGAGAGTGAGTGAAATCATCTTCATTAAGATAAAACACTTTGCCTGATGCTATTAATCTCACCATTCCTTTCGGTGAGGTTTTATTTTGGTCAAAATGGCAACTCTCTAATTTGACGTTTAAAAAATAATCTTTCATATCTTCCTTTATCTTTTTTACCCAATTAACAAGATGCAACACCACGCGCTTGTTTTATCTTGTTAAATGACATAATACAAGATAAAGAAAAGCCGATTAGCAACTTACTAATCGGCTTTGGTAATAACAGTAGATCGGAAGCTGTAGATAGAAATAAAGGCTAGTTATGCTTTGAAAAGAGCTTCAATACATAACCCCTGACTTTGTAGAATGTCTTTTAAGCGACGTAGCCCTTCAACTTGAATTTGACGAACTCTTTCTCTTGTCAGACCAATCTCTCTACCAACATCTTCTAAAGTTTCTGCTTCATAGCCTAATAATCCAAAACGACGTGCCAATACTTCACGCTGTTTTGGATTCAATTCAAATAACCACTTTATAATATTTTCCTTGAGGTTATTATTTTGAATTGTTGCTTCCGGCCCTTCTTCATTTTCGTCAGAGATAATATCGAGTAATGCTTTATCTGAATCACCACCAATTGGAGTATCAACAGAAGTAATGCGCTCGTTTAAACGTAGCATCTTACTCACATCTTCAACGGGTTTATCAAGTGATTCTGCGATTTCTTCAACACTCGGTTCATGATCGAGTTTATGTGCCAACTCTCTTGCCGTTCTTAAATAAACATTCAGCTCTTTAACGATATGAATGGGAAGACGGATAGTACGAGTTTGGTTCATAATGGCACGTTCAATAGTTTGACGTATCCACCATGTCGCATAAGTTGAAAAACGGAAACCCTTTTCAGGGTCGAATTTTTCAACAGCACGAATAAGTCCTAAGTTCCCTTCTTCAATTAAATCAAGCAGGGCAAGACCTCGGTTTGTATAACGACGAGAGATCTTAACAACTAAACGTAGGTTACTTTCTATCATTCGTTGTCTTGAAGGAATATCACCTCGCAACGCTCTACGAGCAAAGAAAACTTCTTCTTCAGCAGTCAGCAACGGAGAATAACCAATTTCTCCTAAATAAAGCTGAGTTGCATCGAGCGCACGCTGGTTGACTCCTTCAATAAGTTCAATTTCATCTTGAGCATCAGACTCACTTTCTTCCTCTTTTGCAGCAACTTCATCGAACTCTTCCATGTTCTCTTCAATTTCATCTGTATATAACTCGTCTACTCTTAGCGTACTTTGGCTCATCAGCTGCTCCTACCCTTGATAATTTAGGTAAACGACTCATCACTAAAGTCTATTTACCAGTTTATCGCTGTGTCACGACACAACGGGTTTACTGATTTTCCCTTGTAACGAATTACAAAATAAAAGATAACATAATCTATTTTACTGTTAATTTATTCTTTCTTTACTCAATATATAACTTAACTATTGAGTGTAGGTTATTAACAGTTTTTTTTTATTATATTCCACGTATATTTATCTATACGTGAAAGTACTCTATTTGATGTACTATTTGTGACTATTTACATCTAAAAAAAACAAACAAAAACCCATGATAATATCTAATAATTAATATTACATACCATTATTAAAAAGATAATCGAATAAAAAAACACCACCTAAACAAAGGGTTATTCTATAGTCCATCTTTTAATAACAGTAAGTCTTTATTCATTTTTTATATAACAATTTTTAGCATACGCATTCATTGGTTGATAATCAACTGTCTAATTTTACGTTATCTATGATTTTATATTGACCTCTCATTTTTAATAACCTTCAAATAAGCAGTTGTACTTAGATTAAATTTATTTTTTTTCAATATATTAATTAATTACAGATAAAAAAAGCCCTCTTCTTTTTGTAAAGAAGAGGGCTTAACTTTAGGATTATTCGCTATACATGTAAAAAAACACTTATCTATTTCTTAGGTAAATAACTCATTGGGTTAAGTGATTTTTCTTTATAGCGTATCTCAAAGTGTAATCGGACAGAACTGGTTCCAGAGCTACCCATTGTGGCAATTTGCTGACCCGCATTCACATTCTGTTGTTCACGCACCAAAATAGTGTCGTTATGTGCATATGCACTGAGGTATTCGTCATTATGTTTAATAATAACGAGATTGCCATAACCACGTAATGCACTACCCGCATAAACCACTTTACCCGCAGCTGTTGCAACAATTGGTGAGCCTTTTGTACCACCGATATCGATGCCTTTATTGCCACCAGGAGCACTTGAGTAGCTTTCGATGATCTTACCTTGAGCAGGCCAAATCCACTTACCAGTAGACGCAGTTGGTGCCGGCGTTGCCGAAGTTGTAGTATTCGTATTTGTTGTTGGTGGCGGAGTTGTTGCCTTTGGTTGTGTTGTTGTTGGTTTAGTAATCAATGGTCCCATAGCACCATTGTTTGTTGGTTTGGTGTGTGCCGTTTGAACACCCGCACTACTTGATTGATTAATAACTGATGTGTTGACATTAGTATTAGTGCCCGTGTTGACCTGACGGTTACCGATATTCAACACCTGCCCTACGTTTAAGCTATAAGGCTCTGGGATGTTATTCATTGATGCTAGTTCTTTTACATCACTATCTGTTATCCAAGCGATATAGAACATGGTATCACCGCGTTTTACTGTGTACGTGTTACCATTGTAGTTTCCTTTCGGAATACTGTCATAGTTACGGTTATACACAATGCGACCAGAACCATCTGTGCTCACATTTTGAGTCGCTACTGATGTTTGTGGGCGAGGCTGATTTTGAGGCTGATATGTGCCTCCATTAGATGAAGCACTATTCACCTTAATTGAAGGAGGAGGTGACGATTGTAAAGGTGTCGTTCTTTCAATCGGTGTCGCATTACTGTTAGTCATCACAGGCGCGGTTGAAACCGTGTTATTTGAAGAGCTATCATTTACAGAGGTAATGGGTGCAGGACGATAAGGTGTATCTGCACAGCCTGTTAATGCAAATCCAATTACCGAACACATGATTGCCCAGCGGACATGCTTAATTGGGCTTTCTGAATTCATACTTCCTTCTCCCTTTAAAAAGGCATTAGCGTCTAGCAATTTGTCGAGTTAAACAAAAAGACTGCAATTTTTTGAAAATGTTTCATTTATTAGTGCAGATTACGACAAGCTATTAAAAAGCAGTAATAAAAAACGGTCAGATTTATCTGGAAGTTATGCTAACTCACCTGCGATTAAAGGAACAAATCTAACAGTTTCTATAGATTGATAGTGAAAATCATTACCTAAACGACGGATAAACTTCAGTATTTGTTGTTGTTCACCAACAGGTATTATCATCCTGCCACCATCAGCTAACTGCATCAATAACTGTTGAGGTACTTCTATTGCACATGCAGTCACTATTATGGCATTAAAAGGGGCTTTTGATGACCACCCTTCCCATCCATCACCATGACGTGTTGAGATATTATGTAAATCAAGATGTTTAAAACGTCGTTTAGCTTGCCATTGCAATATCTTTATACGCTCAACGGAACTAACATGATGGACTAAATTTGCTAATACTGCCGTTTGATATCCCGAGCCTGTACCAATTTCTAATACAGAATCGGTGCTTTGTAATTCCAATAGTGCTGTCATTTTAGCAACAATATAAGGCTGTGAAATAGTTTGCCCATTGCCAATAGGCAAAGCCGTATTTTCATAAGCCTTATGAGAAAGTGCTTCATCAATAAAAAGCTCTCTTGGTACTTTACTCATTGCTTCCAGCAAGCTCTCATCCTTGATGCCATGCTGTTTTAACATTGTCAGTAAGTCTTTCATTGACCGACTTAACATGTTTTTTTGACCTCTGCTTTATTTAACCAATTTTGTAATAAATCGAGTGCGTTATAGGCTGTTAAATCGACATGTAATGGAGTTATCGAAACATAACCTTCGTCAACAGCAGCAAAATCTGTATCAGGACCTACATCATTTTTTTCACCTGGAGGCCCAATCCAATAAAGACTATTTCCTCTAGGATCGGTATGTGTATAAACATGTTGTGAAGCATGACGACTACCACAACGCGTAATACGAAAACCTTTTACTTCATTAAGAGGAATATCAGGTACGTTAATATTGAGAATATTTCCTGCTCTTAAAGGTACTTGTTGTAACATTGCCAAAACGTCACAAGTCACTTGAGCGGCAGTCTCAAAATGCGTTTCACCATCAAGTGAAACAGCAATGGCAGGTAAGCCTAAAAAACGCCCTTCTGTTGCCGCAGCAACAGTACCTGAATAAATAACATCATCGCCCAAATTAGGGCCATGATTAATACCAGAAACCACAATATCAGGACGAGGACGTACTAAATGGTTTACCCCAAGATAAACACAGTCTGTTGGTGTCCCTTCAACAATCGCAATATCCCCATTCTCAAGTTCTTGCTTACGTAGAGGTCTGTCAATTGTTAAAGAATTAGATGCAGCACTACGATTGCGATCGGGTGCAACAACTTGTACATCATAACGCTGGCGCAATGCTTTAGCGAGGGTCTGTATCCCCTTCGCCATCACACCATCGTCATTACTCACCAATATTTTCAGCATCATCATTCCCTAATAAAATTAATTCACGTACAACGCTAGTTGCAAAGCTCCCTGCGGGTAAAAAGAATGACAGAGTAACAGTGGTGTCGTCTAACCAATTCCATGACATATTTTCTGGTAATACATTGATGGCGCGTCTTGTGTTATCAACTCGTTCTTGTCTAGCTAACGACCAGAAGGCTTCATATTCTGCCAGATTTTTAGTCTCAAAATCCAATGCTTGTGATTGTGTACCTAAATCACCTTTACCAGGTAAAGGAGCCGTAATATGAACATCATGCTCTTCATAACGAGTTTGTGTTTGAGCCAGTTCAGCCTCATCAACAACAAACCAGCTACCTCTTCCATGAAGTTGCATTGCATCACCGAGTATCACTTTTGAATATAAATCACATTCTAATCTTTTGCTGACGATATGATTAAACATCGCACTGCGTGCTGCTGAAAGATAAAAACTGCGTTTACCACGCTCTTTAACACGAATTTCATCGGTTGCCCAACGCATCGCTTGGCGTAAGTTTTCACCATTACGCCCAAATCGTTGAGCACCAAAGTAGTTAGGAATACCTTTCGCTTTTATTTGCGCTAATCGAGCATCAACAAAATTGCGATCAGAAATTTCTCGTAACACCAATGTAAAGTGATTACCTTTTAGCGTTCCTATGCGTAGTTTACGTTGTTGACGAGTTGTTTCTAGAATTTCACAACCGTCTAAAACAAACTGACTAAAATCGGGCATCTCTTTACCCGGCATACGCAGACAAAACCATTGTTCGGTGACAGCATTTCTGTCTTTTAGTCCAGCATAGCTTGCATCTCTAGGGTGAATACCCACAAATTTTGCCAGTTTTTCAGCAACAAAAGCCGTGTTACAACCTGTTTTTCTGATTTTTACCATGACATGCTCGCCTTCACCATCAAGAGTGAAACCAAGATCTTCACAGACAATAAAATCTTCAGGAATTGACTTTAATAAGCCTGTTGCTTGTGGTTTTCCATGTAACCAGTAGAGTTCAGGTAAATCACTCATTCAGATAATGACTCTTTCATTAATAAAACAACCGCTTCACAAGCAATGCCTTCTTTTCTACCAACAAATCCAAGCTTTTCTGTTGTGGTCGCTTTCACATTGATATCATCAATATGACAATGAAGATCTTCTGCAATATTGACGCGCATTTGTGGTGTATGAGGTAGCATTTTGGGTGCCTGAGCAATAATCGTGACATCTAAATTACCAATTCGGTAACCTTTTGCTCTTACACGTGAGAACGCTTCACGAAGGAGTACACGACTATCTGCGCCTTTGTATGCTGGATCAGTATCTGGAAACAATGTACCTATATCACCCATAGCAACAGCGCCTAGAATTGCATCTGTAACCGCATGTAATACAACATCGCCGTCAGAGTGAGCTATCAGTCCTTGTTCATAAGGAATTCTAACGCCACCAATAATAATAGGGCCTTCACCGCCAAATTTATGTACATCGTAACCGTGTCCAATTCTCATTTTATTATGTGTTCCTTATACTGGTGATTTGACGTAAGAGGAAAAACTCTGCAAGCGCTAAATCTTCTGGCTGAGTAACTTTGATATTATCCGCACGACCTTTAACTAATAAAGGTTCATATCCTGCAAACTCCATCGCTGAGGCTTCATCAGTGATCATTGCTTTTTGTGAGAGTGCATTTTCTATATTTTGTTTTAATAAAAAGGCAGGAAAGAATTGTGGCGTTAAAGCATGCCATAGCGTTGTTCTTTCTACTGTTTGTTCAATATGATTATCTTGTTGATGACTACGTTTCATTGTATCGCGAACAGGGGTTGCAAGAATGCCACCACAAAATTGTGGGTCCATAACGTTTTCATCGATTAATTTAATAAGATGATCAAGATCGCCAAAATGCAGACAAGGTCTTGCTGCATCATGAACTAACACCCATGTATTTTCAGAAAAATGTTGTGTGACATACTCTAAACCTGACAATACAGAGTCAGCGCGTTCACCTCCACCATTAACCGTAATTATTCTTTCATCTTGCGCTAAAGGTAAAGTGTGGAAATAGCTGTCATTAGGACTGATCGCCACGATAATTTGCATTATGCGTGGGTGTTTTAATAGGGCATTAATGGTATGTTCAAGAATAGTCAATCCGCCAATCTTCAAATATTGTTTTGGGCGGACTGATTGCATTCGACTTCCAATACCGGCCGCAGGAATAACAGCAACAATAGGAAGAGTAGAGTTTATTATATTCATTATGATATTTGTATCAGGACACACTATTAATTCAATAAATTAACGACGTGGTTGAGATTTATCGCTCACAATACGGAAAAATGTCTCATTAGGCTTTATCATTCCTAATTCACTACGAGCGCGTTCTTCTAACGCTTCTTGCCCGCCATTGAGGTCATCAATTTCTGCAAATAGACGATCATTACGCTCTTTTAACTGCGTATTTTGCGCCAATGCAGATTCAACTTCTTGAGTTACTTTATTGTAATCATGGATACCATTTTTACCTAACCACAATGAATATTGTAGCCAGCCAAGTAAAATCAGAAGTAAGACTGTTAATTTCCCCATTACCACCCCCAAGATTAATGGGCTAATCATCCCACAACTCAACCACAGACGCCACAAAAGTGCTGGAATATATTACATTATTATTCCTATTCTCCTCACTATAAACGTGGGCAACTTCTGTAAAATTCAGACAAAGGTTTGATTTTTTCTTATTAAAAGGCAGTGCTACGGGGTTCATTTATCAATAAATGAATGCTCAATTAAAGCGTGATTTGTATTTTAAAAGGCATACCGAAATAACTATTTTTTCCTCTATTGCATACATTATCTCTACACATTCCCCCCTTTTATGGAGGATTCGTGCAGAGATAATTTAATGTCATCATAAAATTAGCAGTAAATTTGTTTTTGCCGTAGATATGCGAGGATTTGTTGGATGAGTTCACTTATAGAAAGAGTGCCGTCTAAATGTAATTCAGGAGCAATAGGCTGTTCATAAGGCGAGTCTATACCTGAAAATTGCTTTATCTCACCCCGCCTTGCTTTTTGATAAAGCCCTTTCGGATCACGGGATTCACAAATAGAAAGTGGGGTATCAACAAAGATCTCAATAAATCTTCCTTTCTCAAAGCGATCTCTAACTTGTTGTCTGTCTTTTTGGTAAGGCGAGATAAAAGCCGTTAAGACAATAAGCCCCGCATCTACCATCAATTTAGCCACTTCCCCCACACGGCGAATATTTTCGTGCCTATCTTCTGCACTAAATCCAAGATCACAACATAATCCATGGCGTAAGTTATCCCCGTCTAATAAGTAGCTATGAATGGGAGAATGCTTTTGTGAATGCTGATAAAGCGCTTGTTCTAGCGCATCGGCAAGTGTGGATTTACCTGAGCCAGATAACCCCGTAAACCAAAGCACACATCCTTTGTGTGCTTGTTGTGATTCACGTTCACTTAATCCAATTTTATGAGGATGCCAAACAATATCGTTGCTAATTACCACTATTTTCCTCCAAGAAGATCTCTCGCTCCCCAATGGGGAAAGTGGCGACGAATAAGCTGATTTAACTCGACTTCAAAAGCATCATATTGCGTCATAGTTTGTATCGCGTTATCTCTCGTTTCTCGAATAAGACCAGCGCCTACGGTAACATTGCTTAGTCGATCAATCAGAATTAAGCCTCCAGTATCAGCATTAATTTGATAGTTATCCAGCACCTGCGGCTCTTCAAATGAGACTTCGACACTACCAATCGCGTTTAAACTTAAATTATCTGTTACTTGTTGAGTGAGTTTATTTACATCTACTTGATAATGAATATTCTCTATTTTGGCGCGGCTTTTTTTACCTGCGATCTTGATATCTAGAGTATGACCTTGGACTAAAGGTTGCTCTGACATCCACACCACGTCAATTAACGCATGAGTGCTAATCTTGGCGGTTGTATCGTTATCATCAACGATAATATCCCCACGACTAATATCAATTTCATCTGCCAAAACCAGTGTGATTGCTTGCCCTGCTTTGGCTTGCGTTAAATCACCATCAAACGTGACAATACGTTTAATCGTTGTATGTTTTCCTGAAGGTAATACTTTAATTTGCTGCCCCTGATAAAGCACACCTGAAGACACTGTACCGCTGTATCCTCTAAAATCTAAGTCTGGGCGATTCACATATTGCACAGGGAAACGCAGTGCCTGAACATCTGAACCCAATTTAACTGGTGCATCCTCTAATAATGAAAGCAATGTTTTTCCTTGATACCAAGGCATATTCAATGAGGGAGAAACCACATTGTCACCATCAAGAGCGGAAATAGGGACAAATTGAATAGTGAGATCCGTTGGAAGCTGCTCAGCAAAATGAAGGTAATCTTGCTGGATCGAATCAAAGATCGCTTGCTGGTAATCCATCAGATCCATTTTATTAATTGCAACAATCAAGTGACGGATCCCAAGAAGTGTACTGATAAAACTGTGTCGTCGTGTTTGTTCTTGTACGCCTTTTCGAGCATCGATCAACAGAATAGAAAGTGAACTTGTTGATGCACCTGTCGCCATATTACGGGTATATTGCGCATGTCCAGGTGTATCAGCAATAATAAACTTACGCTTTGATGTTGAAAAATATCGGTAAGCAACATCAATAGTGATCCCTTGCTCTCTTTCTGCCGCTAATCCATCCACCAGCAAAGCCAGATCGAGCTTTTCACCTTGGGTACCGATCTTTTTACTTTCATTTTGTAATGTAGAAAGCTGATCTTCATAGATCTGCCTTGTGTCATGAAGTAAACGTCCTATTAATGTGCTTTTTCCATCATCGACATTCCCACAAGTTAGAAATCGCAGTAATCCTTTATTTTGTTGAGTTTTAAGATAGCGCTCGACACCACCCTGTTGTGCGATTTCTCCCGCGACAAGTTGATTCGTTTTTACGGCTAAAAGTCCCATATTTCCTCCGATTAAAAATAACCTTGGCGCTTTTTCAGTTCCATCGAGGCAGACTGATCACTGTCAATTAAACGCCCTTGTCGTTCGCTGCTGGTGGAAATCAGCATTTCTTCAATAATGGCGGGTAGCGTTTCTGCTTGTGAAGGTATCGCACCCGTTAATGGCCAGCATCCTAAAGTTCTAAATCTCACTTTTTGCTGAGCGATCAATTCACCCGGCTTTAGATCAATTCTGTCGTCATCTACCATAATTAAGGTGCCATCACGTTCAATAACGGGTCTATTTTTGGCAAAATAGAGAGGAACGATGTCGATATTCTCTAAATAGATATATTGCCAAATATCGAGTTCCGTCCAATTAGATAGTGGAAATACGCGAATACTTTCACCTTTGTTAATCTGCCCGTTATAGTTTTTCCATAATTCAGGCCGTTGATTTTTCGGATCCCAGCGATGCTTTCTATCTCTAAACGAATAAATACGCTCTTTAGCTCGTGATTTTTCTTCATCACGGCGCGCACCACCAAATGCCGCATCAAAACCATATTTGTCTAAGGCTTGTTTTAGCCCTTCTGTTTTCATGATATCCGTATGTTTTGCACTACCATGAATAAACGGATTAATTCCAAGCTCTTCACCTTGTGGATTGCGATAAACCTTAAGATCAAAACCATATTCTTTAGCTGTTTTATCTCGAAACTCATACATTTCTCGAAATTTCCAGCCAGTATCAACATGTAGCAAAGGAAAAGGTAATTTAGCCGGATAAAACGCCTTGTGTGCTAAATGCAACATCACCGAGGAATCTTTGCCTATTGAATAAAGCATGACGGGATTTTCAAATTCAGCGACGACTTCGCGCAGAATATAAATGCTTTCTGCTTCTAATTGCTGAAGATGGGTTAATTGTGTTTCATTCATAGCAACCTCGTTTAGGCAAAATAAACCAAAGATGAATGGTGCGAAGGTAAAGACGGATATGCGTGTCTATCGCCAAACCACGCAAGTTGATGGTGTAATGCAGCCACCTCTCCCACAATCAATAGAGCTGGAGTCGGTGCTTTTTCTGCCAATTGCGCTAATTGCGTTAGATTTCCCGTGAAGACTTGTTGCTCACGACGTGTACCACAGCTAATCACCGCAATTGGCGTTAGTGGAGAACGTCCGAGTTTGATTAAACGCTGGCTAATAAACTCTGCTTTTGTCGTTCCCATATAAATCGCGAGAGTGTGATTAGCTTGCGCTAATGATGCCCAATCCGGTTCAATTCCATCAGCTTTACAATGCCCCGTCATAAAGGTGACACTTTGGGCATATTGACGATGCGTTAATGGAATACCAGCGTATGCACTTGCGCCACTTGCCGCAGTAACACCGGGAATAACTTGGAATGAAATGCCATGTTGTACTGCAATTTCTAGCTCTTCGCCACCACGGCCAAAAATAAAGGGATCGCCGCCTTTTAATCGGACAACACGTTTACCCAATTGCGCATATTTCACGATCAGTGCATTGATTTTTTCTTGAGAAACACTAGGGTGCCCCGCTCTTTTACCGACACAAATAGTGTCAGCATCGCGTCGTACAAGCTCTAAAACCTCAGGACTCACTAAACTGTCATACAGAACAACTTCAGCTTGTTGAATAACCTGTAAACCACGTAGTGTTAATAGACCAGCATCACCTGGGCCAGCCCCAACTAATGCGAGTTCACCTTGTTGGCTCTCTTTTTGTTTTAGTTGTTGTTCAAGTTGGGCCTCTGCTTGAACCAATTGATCACTCGCCACTAAAGTGGCAAATTTACCACCGAAGGCTTGCTCCCAAAAACGACAACGCGCTTGAAAAGTATCTAAGTGTTGTTTCACTTTATGGCGCCATTTTCCTGCTATTGTCGCCATTGTGCCTAATGAATTTGGTAATAAGGCTTCTAATTTCTCGCGGATCATACGCACTAAAACGGGTGCTTTTCCCGCAGAGGAAATCGCAATCAAAATAGGGTTTCTATCAATAATGGCAGGAAAGATAAATGAGCATTGAGGCTGTGAATCCACCACATTGACAAAAATATGTCGAGCTTGTGCATCAAGATAAACTTGCTGATTAAGCGCACTGTCATCAGTTGCAACAATCACCAGCATCATTCCTAATAAATGTTCAGATTGATATTTGGCTGATACCCATTCAATTTTCTCTTGCTGATAAGCAAGATGTAATTCATCACATAAATGAGGTGCAATCACTCTTAAGCAAGCGCCGGCTCTTAACAACAGCAAAGCTTTACGCGCAGCAACATGACCACCACCCACCAATAACACTGGGCGTTCTTTTAATTCCACAAATAAGGGTAGGTAATCCATACGCGCATTTCACCTTCGTTGTTCACTTTATAACTAACGACTATAAAAGGTGCTTTAGGGGTTATGAAATGACAAAAAGCTATGTGATGGAACAGAAAGGAATAAGGGAAAAACAAATAATTTCAAATAGTTAATTTTTTAAAATGACAAAAAGGGCAATAGACAAGCGCTATTCCCCCTATTATTTATTGGTAAATAATAACGTTACTCGTGTAACCCACACTCACGTTTTAAACCAAAAAATCGTGTTTCTTCTTCGCTCATACCTTCTTCCCATTTTCGGGTTGTATGAGTATCCCCTACAGAGAGATAACCTTGCTCCCATAAAGGATGATAAGGTAAGTTGTTTTCTTTAAGGTATTGATGAATTTGCTTATTATCCCAATCTACTATCGGTAAAAACTTAAAGATCCCTTTTGCGATTGAAAGCACAGGTAAATGTTCACGACTTTTAGCTTGTTGTCGGCGAAGACCTGCAAACCATGTTTGAGCCTGTAATGTTTTTAGTGCCCTTTCCATTGGCTCTACTTTGTTTATCTGGTTATAACGCTCAATACCGTCAATCCCTTCTAACCAAAGTTTTCCGTAACGCGCTTCTTGCCAAGATGAAGATAATTCAGCTCGATACACCTTTAAATTAAGTTGTAACTGTTGCGTCAATGTATCAATAAACTGATACGTCTCAGGAAACAAATAACCCGTATCGGTCAAAATCACAGGAATATCAGGATATTGCTGAGTGATTAAATGCAGGCATACTGCGGCTTGAATACCAAAACTAGAGCTTAATACATAAGCTTTAGGCAAATGAGCTAAAGCCCAAGTAATACGTTCAATAGCGGTGAGTTTCTCAAGTTGTTGATTAATTTCAGCTAACGTTTTTTGTTGTTCTTCTATCGTTAATAACCTTAGTTGCTCAAGCTGAAATATATTCATACTGCCTCCTGTACTTCATAAAAATCAATTGCTGAATTTAGTACAGGTTTAACAACATTAGTGCGAATAAGAAAATCACCGAAACCTTCATTGTTATGGCGAGAAATGGCCCAATCACCAATCAATGAATCAAGTATTGCTATAATTTCTTGCGAAGTAATATTTTCACGATACATTCTAGGGATACGTGTCCCAATACGATTACCGCCTAAATGTAGGTTATAACGATCGGGGGCTTTACCCACCAGCCCAACTTCTGCCAACATAGCTCGACCACAACCGTTTGGGCATCCTGTTACACGAACAACAATATGCTCTTCACTCACACCATGTTTTGTCATTAAGCTATCTAGTGTGTCGGTGAATGAGGGTAAAAAGCGCTCAGCTTCTGCCATCGCCAATGGGCATGTTGGAAAAGAAACACAGGCCATTGCATGTTCGCGCAGTGGGGTCACCTTGTCATCAATTAATCCATATCGGCGAGCAATAGCTTCAATATTTGCTTTCTCATTTTCAGGTACACCCGCCACAATTAAATTCTGATTAGCTGTAAGGCGAAAATCACCTTGATGAATTTTAGCAATTTCAGCAACCCCCGTTTTTAACTGAGCATCAGGTTTATCAATTAATCGGCCACTTTCAATAAATAAAGTAAGATGCCATTTATCATCAACACCTTTTAACCAACCAATTTGATCACCTCGATGGGTAAATTCATAAGGTCGAATAGCATCAAAAATAACACCAGAACGACGTTCAACTTCCTGCTTAAATGTTTCTATTCCAACACGTTCTAATGTGTATTTTGTTTTTGCATTTTTACGCTCAGTACGATTTCCCCAATCACGCTGGGTCGTCACAATCGCCTCAGCAATTGCTAAGGTTTTTTCAATAGGGATATAACCAAACTCACTGGCTAAGCGAGGAAAGGTATTCTTATCGCCATGCGTCATTGCAAGACCGCCCCCCACCAGCACGTTAAACCCAACTAGATGCCCGTTTTCAGCAATTGCAATAAAATTCATATCATTAGCATGAAGATCAACATCATTATGAGGCGGGATCACCACCGAGGTTTTAAATTTCCGCGGTAAATAGGTTTCTCCCAAAATAGGCTCTTCATCTGTTGTTGTAACTTTCTCTTTATCTAACCAAATTTCTGCATAAGCACGGGTGCGCGGTAATAAGTGTTCTGATATTTTTTTCGCCCACTCATACGCTTCTTGATGTAATGAAGACTGCACTGGGTTTGAAGTACATAACACATTACGGTTTACATCATTCGCTGTTGCTAGAGAATCTAGCCCTGTTGCTGCTAGCATTTGATGTGCGGGTTTTACATTGCCTTTTAAGATGCCATGAAATTGAAATGTTTGACGATTAGTAATACGAATGCTGCCATAAAGTGTATTTTCAGTCGCAAACTGATCAATGCGAAGCCACTGTTTAGGGGAAATAATGCCACCAGGTAAGCGACAACGTAGCATCATGGCATGACGCGGCTCTAACATTTGCTCTGCACGTTCAGCACGAATATCTCTGTCATCTTGTTGATACATGCCATGAAAGCGGATCAATAGAAAGTTATCACCTTCAAACCCACCCGTTAAACCATTTTGTAAGTCTTCTGTAATAGTGCCGCGTAAAAAGTGACTCTCTTTTTTCATGCGTTCACTATCAGCCAGTTTCCCTTCAACCACTAAGGGCGCTTGAGTCTGTGATTTCATTTAATAGACATCCCTCTGATAACGCCGTTCTAGGCGTAGCTCACTTAAATATTCATCTGCTTCTTCACTATTTTTATTGCCATACTCCATCACAATCTCTAACAACGCCTGTTCAACATCTTTTGCCATATGTGATGCATCACCACAGACATAAAGATAAGCGCCTTGTTGTAACCATTGCCAAATCTCATTACCACGCTCACGCAATTTATCTTGTACATAAATTTTATGTGCTTGATCCCGTGACCATGCTAAATCGATATGAGTTAACAAACCGCTTTTGACATAGCGTTGCCATTCCACTTGATAGAGAAAATCTTCAACAAAATGAGGATTACCAAAAAATAACCAGTTTTTACCTGTTGCACCGTCATTTTCGCGCTGTTGCATAAAGGCTCTAAAAGGTGCAATACCTGTACCTGGGCCAATCATAATGACAGGTGCTGTGTTATCTTTAGGCAAGCGAAAATGTGCATTTTTTTCGATAAAGACATTGATGCTATCGCCTTCTTTTAAGCTATCCGCTAAAAAACCAGAGGCTCCACCAGTATAAGCACGTGAGTTAACGTCATAGCGCACAACCCCTAAAGTAAGATGTACTTCGTCTTCTACTTCTTGTTGTGATGATGCAATAGAGTAAAGGCGAGGAGTTAGTGGACGTAAAATATCAACAAAATCTTGTGCAGTGGGTTGAGCACAATATTGGCGTACCATCTCATTAATAGGGTATTTATCTGCATATTGCTGAAGCTTGATTTTATCAGACACTAATGACAATAAATCTTCATGGCGCGTCAATTGCGCATAGGCTTTTACGATAGGTGCACTATTTTGAGTCAATTCACAATGATGTAATAAGGCTTCTTTTAAGGTGAATGTTTGAGATTTTAATGTGACAGGTTCATCACCTTTTAGCCACAATAATGCAATAAGTTCATCGACTTTTTCAGGCGAGTTATTAAACCAAACGCCCAGCGCATCGCCCGGTTGGTATTGCAAATCAGAACCTTCAAGGCTGATTTCAATATGGCGAATATCTCTATCTGAATTTCTACCTGTAATTTTTTGATTAGTCAGTAATGTGGCAGTAAAAGGCGCATCTCGATGATAAATAGAGGCCTCAATCGTATCCGTCGTACCTGACTGTGTTTGTTGTAAAACTTGTGTACTTTGTGCTGGTACTTTTGCTTTTAAGAGTTCAGTAAGCTGTTTTATCCATTCATCTGCAACGGTTTGATATTCAACATCGGCATCAACTCTTGGTAATAAACGTGTTGCGCCCAGTTGTGCTATGCGCTCATCAAAATCTTTACCTGCTTTGCAGAAATGTTCGTAAGAGGTATCGCCTAAACTGAATACCGCATAAGACGTTTCCTTCATTTCAGATGCTTTTTTAGAGTGCAGGTATTTATAGAAAGCAATCGCTTCTTCAGGAGGATCACCTTCACCTTGCGTCGATGCAATGATGATCAAGGTTGTTGTTTTATGGATCTGCTTAAATTTATATTCACCTGCAGAATATAGTTCTACATTCAATTTATGAGCAACCAGATGATCTCGTAACTGTTCTGCAAGGTGACGTGCATTACCGGTTTGAGAAGCAGAGATCAAGGTAATAGTTTCCTGTTCTGGTACTTGCACTGGCGTAACCGTTGTCGATGCAGATACGACAGAAGGATTAAGTTGCCCCCACAAATAGCCAGATAACCACGCAATTTGCGCTGTTGAGAGATCTTTTGTTGCGTCCTGTAATTTACTCAATTGCTCCAGTGTTAATGGAAGCATTGATAATAATGGAGGTTGATTGCTCATTTATCCTGCCTTAAAAAAGCGAAGCACTTATCTGTGCTTTATTGTTCTTCGATAATATTTCTAATATTGAGAGGGTATCCCACGACTAGAAGGTGAATTAAAGACCTGTTAGCTCTATCTAATAACCTTAAATGCTAAATTTATTTATTGGTTTCCTTTATCAATATAATGAATAAGCAAAAAGGAACATAATAAGCCATTAAGATTAAGGGGGATTAGGCGTGATACGCTAAATCGGCTACACTGGTAGCCTTCGTTCTATTTGTGTCTTTTTTTTACTAATTAAGTCAAGAGAGTTTTGATGACAACCACCATCTTTAAAGATTTTCAGTTTGAAGCCGCCCACCATTTGCCACATGTTCCTGAGGGCCACAAATGTGGACGTCTTCATGGGCACTCTTTTCTTGTTAGATTAGAGCTAACAGGTGAAGTTAATGCACATTCAGGTTGGCTTATTGATTTTGCTGATGTGAAAGCCGCATTTAAACCTACTCTTGAGCGTCTAGATCACTACTATCTTAATGAAATTGAAGGCCTAGAAAATCCGACCAGCGAAGTGCTGGCAAAATGGATTTGGCAACAAGTAAAACCGTCATTGCCATTATTATCTGCGGTGATGGTGAAAGAAACGTGTACAGCAGGATGTATTTATCGCGGTGAATAGATCTGTATTAATATTAAATCGTGATCACCTAAAAAAAGAAAATCAGCCTTTTATGGGCTGATTTTTTATATTAAAAACGCGATTATACAATATTTAAATACTTATGTGTTTGCATTGAAAAACGCCAATTACGTTCAATACAGGTTTTAATACATAATGCCGTCGCACTCTCTTTACAACTAATGGGTTGTAAGGCAACAATAGGTGCAGGGTGTTCTGTGCGTAATGTCAGTAAGGTATCCAATGCTTCAATATCTTTTTCACGCCCAACGGGATGTTTTATCTCATTAGCTCGATTAATGGCACTGGGTAATACTGTAAATCCCCCTTTCATGCCTACTTTTGGGGATAGTGTCACCCATGTTTTCTCACTACATAAAATATCATGAGTACCACTGGTTTCTATCTGGCAGGCAAAACCTGCTTGCTCAAGTCCTTCAGTTAAAGGACGTAAATCATATAAGCAAGGTTCTCCACCTGTAATAACGACATGTTTCGCACTATAACCTTGCTGTTGAAAAAGTGATAAAATCTGAGCAACGCTGGCTTCTCCCCACGTATCACTTTCTTGCGTTTTAATAGGAATATCGCCAAGAAGAACTTTTTTTTCGTCTTCTTTTTCCCAAGTATGCTTGGTATCACACCAACTACAACCGACTGGGCAACCTTGTAATCGAACGAAAAGCGCAGGAACGCCAGTAAAAACACCTTCACCCTGTAAGGTTTGAAACACTTCATTAATGGGGTATTGCATAAGAAACTCTGATATCCAATGAATGCTGATGATTATTACAGATAACTATCTCACCGTAAGAGGCTTTATGATAAGGTACATGGTTTGTTTTGAATAGCTAACGTGCGAGAAGACACTGAAAAAGAGGATAGAGTTCCTCAGTTGGACAGAGATGGGAATACTTTAGATGCAAAAAGAGAATCAACTTTCACGAGGATTGTCAGGGCGGCACATTCGTTTTATGGCGCTAGGCTCTGCAATCGGTACAGGTTTATTTTATGGCTCTGCGGCCGCTATTGAGAAAGCAGGCCCAGCTGTATTGCTTGCTTATCTTATTGGTGGGGCGGCAGTATTTATGGTTATGCGTGCATTAGGTGAAATGGCTGTTCATCATCCTGTTGCGGGCTCTTTCTCACAATATGCTAGCCATTATATGGGGCCCTTAGCGGGATTTCTAACTGGCTGGAACTACGTTTTTGAAATGCTGATTGTTTGTCTGGCTGACGTCACCGCATTCGGTTTTTATATGAAACTCTGGTTCCCAGATGTTGATCAATGGATATGGGTATTAGGCATTGTTTGCTTTATTGGCGCCTTAAACCTTTGCCATGTGAAGATATTTGGTGAAATGGAATTTTGGCTTTCTATCGTTAAAGTCACTGCGATTATCGCCATGATAATTGGTGGTATTGTCATTATGATGTATGGCTTTGGCCAACAAACAGAACATCCTATTGGTATTTCTAACTTATGGGAGTTTGGTGGTTTTATGCCAAATGGCATTGAAGGAGTTATCGCCTCTCTTGCCATTGTGATGTTTGCATTTGGTGGGATTGAAGTCATTGGTATTACTGCCAGTGAAGCGAAAGATCCTGAGAAAACCATTCCTAAAGCTATCAATGCCGTACCGTTTCGTATCTTATTATTCTATGTTCTAACAATATTCATTCTAATGTGTATTTTCCCTTGGCAACAAATCGGCCATAATGGTAGCCCATTTGTACAGATTTTCTCAAATCTCGGGATCAATTCAGCAGCAAACATCTTAAATCTAGTGGTTATTACAGCCGCAATTTCTGCGATCAACAGTGATATCTTCGGCGCTGGTCGTATGATGTACGGTATGGCTCAAGAAGGACAAGCACCAAAATCTTTTATGAAGCTCACCCGTAATGGTGTACCTTGGATGACGGTGCTAGTGATGTCTGTCGTCTTGTTGCTGGGCGTAGTACTTAACTACCTTATTCCAGAGCAAATTTTTGTTTTAATCGCCTCTATTGCAACATTTGCAACAGTTTGGGTGTGGTTAATGATTTTACTTTCTCAAGTTGCTATGCGTCGTAAGATGAGCGCAGAAGAGGTAAAAACACTGAAATTCCCAGTACCATTTTGGCCTGTTGCCCCCGCACTAACCATTGTCTTTATGGCGTTTGTTATCGCAATCTTAGGCTATTTTGAGTCAACCAGAATGGCATTGGTTGTCGGTATGGTATGGGTAGCAATTTTAACTATTGGCTACTATGTAGGTATCAAACCGAGAATGAACCAGAAATAAGTCGTATTTTTGAGTTAAACAATAAAGGCTGTGGATATTTTCACAGCCTTTTTCTTTATTATGATTATGTGATTTTCACTAAACCAATGCTTGCTTTAAATCAGCAATTAAATCTTCGACATCTTCAAGACCAATTGATAATCGAATTAAACCATCACTAATACCATGCCTTTGTCGTTCTTCTGCACTATAAGTGGCATGGGTCATTGTGGCAGGATGTTGAGCTAAAGATTCGCAGTCTCCTAAACTCACAGCTCGACTAAAAAGATTTAAACGATTGAGAAACTCTCTACCTGCTTTAATACCTCCTTTTAACTCAATAGCTATCATGCCACCGGCTAAACGCATCTGGCGTTTGGCAAGTTCATATTGAGGAAAAGAAGCTAATCCAGGATAATAAATCGTTTCGACTTTAGGATTATCTTCAAGGTATTGTGCTATACGTTGTGCATTTTCGCAGATCTGCTCCATTCTTATCCCAAGTGTTTTTATTCCCCGCAATATTAATGAAGCATCGTGAGGAGACAAACAAGCCCCTGTCATATCCTTTAAACCCTCAACACGTATTTTATCGGCTAATTCATGCGTTGTTATAATCGCGCCAGCCGTTACATCACCATGGCCTGATAAGTATTTGGTCATTGAATGCACAACAATATCTGCACCAAGTCCTAAAGGTTGCTGTAAATAAGGCGAGCAATAAGTGCTATCTACCATTACTAAAATATTATGTTGATGCACAATTTCTGATATTTTTGCTATATCACTGACACGCATATTGGGATTAGCAGGCGTCTCGAAGAAAATGAGCTTTGTTTTCTCTGTGATTGCTTCTTTTAATTTTTCAAGGTTAGTTAAATCAACATGCTTTATTTTAACGCCGAATTTAGCGAGCCCATGATTGAAGAACGCAAAAGTACAACCATAAAGCGTCATATCTGCAATTAATTCATCGTCAGGTTTTAGTAACGACCAGCAACCAGAAGTAATCGCCCCCATTCCTGAAGAAAAGACAATCGCGGCTTCTCCTTTTTCTAATTGAGCTAGACGCTTTTCCAATAAATCGAGTGTTGGATTTGAGATCCGAGAATAAAAATGTCCTTTCTCTTTACCTGCAAAACAATCAGCGCCGTATTGTGCCGTTGGAAAAACAAAAGTGGATGTTTGAAAAATAGGAGGCACTAATGCCCCCTGAGAATCTAACGGAGAATAGCCATAATGTATTGCTTGAGTATTAAAATGTTTACTAGATTGTCTCATAATATTTCCTCACAATTAATTTTCTATTTATGGTTATTTTCTCCAATAATTTGAACTGTTCTTAGAATAATTGAGATCCCTTTGAGGGTATCAGGATTTTTTAACAATGCGAAAGTTGAACCTAAAGTATATTTTTTATCTTGATAAAGAGATTCTTTCTTTGCCATATTATAAGCAGTACTTAATTCCCATACTGGTATTAATGTTTCTTCAAACGCAACCGAAAGTTTTTCAACTGTCGCATTATCTATAATATCTATTGAGTCAGATATTAAAGATAATAAATCGACGATATTATCAAAACGCTTTAATGCTAATAATGGTCTTGCTTTTTCTAATAAATGTTGAAGATGTAATTTGTCTTCGTCAGATAATAATTGAATATCTGCTGGGCTTAAATTATTTTCACTCATTATTGTATCCCCTATAATAATCCTCTAACGGTTGCCCAATATAAGCCTCGGTTATAACTATTACGTAGTAACCCGCCCAGCTTTGTTGGTGGTGTAGGAGTTACGTCATGTTTATAGTCATACTGTAATGGCATACCTGCTGATAATCCCATTTGTGCAACTGCTTGCACGCGACCATCATAAATTGCAGCAGGATAACCATAACGAAGTTCACCACAGATATTATTTGCAATTACGCCCGCTTGATTATGACAACTACCACCGGCTTTACTAATCGGTAAATCAACCGTATCACCAAGAACATACACTTGATTTAATCCATAGACCTGCAATGTTTCAGGATCAGTAGGTAACCAGCCTTCACCATTATTATGTTCACTTAAACCTGTATTACGGATCGCCTCAACGGCAGTAATAGGCGGTGTACTCATAAGGATATCAAATGGCTCTGCCTCGCCTTCTTTTGAGTAAGCTATTTTCTTATCAGGGTCAACATGGCTCAACGTAAAGCCTCGTTTAGCTTTAATATCTCGCTCAGAGAATACAGCAGGAAGCACTTCACAAACCTCTTGTTGCATAAACAGACAGTTTCTTAAAAGTTGAGCAACCGTAGGATAGGTATAAACAATTTCAATATTATTTCTCACCCGACGCTGGCGAAGAAATTCATCCAGCATCAATGTGGTTTCCATTGGCGCGATCCCACATTGGTGAGGTACATTTGGCGTTTCAGGGAAGCTAACCGTAATAAATACACGACCCTTTTCAATTTTAGCTAATTTATCAGCAAGTGTTCTAGCCGCTTCATATTGGTAAAAATGATTTCCCGCTTCTTTTAAGCCTTCAATTCTATGAGGACTAGGAACACAACCTGTTGCTAATACTAAAAAATCATAGTTATATTTTTTAGTAGATTCGCAGTAAATCACTTTATTATTAAAGTCAAAACGTTCTGCTTTATCGATAACAAATTCAATTTCAGGTCTTAATAAACTTCTTTCTGATCGCATTAGCTCTTCTTTTAAAAAAAGATTAAATGCAATATACATAAATGCAGGCTTGTAATAATGATTAGGATTATCTGAAATAAGTGTAATTTTAATTTTATTTGAAAATATTTCTTCATTTAATTTTTTAGCTAGGATATTAGCAAGAATAGTTCCGCCGGTACCACCGCCAATAATAACTATATTTTTTGCTGGCATTTTATTTCCTATATCTAGTGATATTAGATAGACAAAAAAAGTATAGTAAATGATGTTAATATAACAAATAGATTAAATAGATAGGTTAATTAAGTCTAATATAGTTATATTAATAAATAATAAATATAGTTATATAACATTTAAATATTATTAGCTTAATATTTATTACTGTTATCATAACCAATTAATAGAATGTCGCAATTAAAGGATGATGATCGGATGCATCAGTGATCAACACTTCAGCATTATTTAACGATAGTCCGCGATAAAAAATATAATCTAACGGTTTGCCAAAGGCTTTGGTACGCCAATCATTGTCAAAAATAACTTCTTTAAGTCCTAATCTTCTCGCAAAGCGTTTTAATACATTGATTCTTGGACGACTCCACGCATTAAAATCTCCTGCTAAAATAACCGGCCCTTTATGATGCATGATATGAACAGATAAATTGCTCAATTGACGCTGATAAACATCAACTCCAAAACTAAAATTAATCGCATGTACATTAATGACCATTAAATGATCACCCGTAATTAATGGATATACCGTAATTAATGCTGATTTGGACAATCGTAAGAAGGGTTCCTTCTCTCTGAGAGGACAGCAATAGATAGGATGAGAGCTTGATAATGTCATCACTCCTGCAGGATGTTGTTGAAAAGCCAAGGCAGGAACTTGGTCTGCTATTAGATGATGAGCCCCAGCAAAACGGACAAGCTCTGGTGTAGTTTGCGCTTCTTGTAACAAAAGCAAATGTGTATCTGTCGAAAGTATTTCCAACATATTGCGCCAATTGGGACGTTGCTGTTTATAGATATTCCAAACCGCAATTTTTAGAATGCCTTCGGTGTAAAGAGGCATTCCAATAGGTAAAATATCCTTTCTTTCACTTAAAGGCGGGCTAGGTTCAATCCGCTCAACAGGTTGACCTGCCACAAAACGCACTGAATAAGTCGGTTTTTTCGCCATTAGCAACCTCAGGTAAACAGCAAGATCTCTTGCTATAGCTAAAGTATACCAAAGGCAAGCCTCACTCTCACCCTTTAAAAGGACATCATTATCAACAAAAGTAATTATTTTTATACATAATAGTTATATTTACTTAAAATTATCTGATTAATTTATACTTTTTTCTAAATTTTAAGCAAAAAAAAACCTAAGTCTAATGACTTAGGTTTCTTAATGTTGGCGGAACGGACGGGACTCGAACCCGCGACCCCCTGCGTGACAGGCAGGTATTCTAACCAACTGAACTACCGCTCCGCGTATTCTTTTCGCGATTAATGTTATTTAACATTAACGCTTTAATTGATGCCTGGCAGTTCCCTACTCTCACATGGGGAGACCCCACACTACCATCGGCGCTACAACGTTTCACTTCTGAGTTCGGCATGGGATCAGGTGGGACCGCTGCGCTATGGCCGCCAAGCAAATTCGATTTTATTACCCGCTTCTTTCCTTTCGGTCAGTCGCCAGCAATATTCAATCTTAAACAAGCCTACTTCATTAATCTTTGTCTCTCAGACAAAACACCTTCGGTGTTGTCAGGTTAAGCCTCACGGTTCATTAGTACTGGTTAGCTCAACGTATCGCTACGCTTACACACCCAGCCTATCAACGTCTTAGTCTTAAACGTTCCTTTAGGTCACTCAAGGTGACAGGGAAGACTCATCTTGAGGCAAGTTTCCCGCTTAGATGCTTTCAGCGGTTATCTCTTCCGCACTTAGCTACCGGGCAATGCCATTGGCATGACAACCCGAACACCAGTGGTGCGTTCACTCCGGTCCTCTCGTACTAGGAGCAACCCCTCTCAATCTTCCAACGCCCACGGCAGATAGGGACCGAACTGTCTCACGACGTTCTAAACCCAGCTCGCGTACCACTTTAAATGGCGAACAGCCATACCCTTGGGACCTACTTCAGCCCCAGGATGTGATGAGCCGACATCGAGGTGCCAAACACCGCCGTCGATATGAACTCTTGGGCGGTATCAGCCTGTTATCCCCGGAGTACCTTTTATCCGTTGAGCGATGGCCCTTCCATTCAGAACCACCGGATCACTAAGACCTACTTTCGTACCTGCTCGAGCCGTCACTCTCACAGTCAAGCTGGCTTATGCCTTTGCACTAACCGCATGATGTCCGACCATGCTTAGCCAACCTTCGTGCTCCTCCGTTACTCTTTAGGAGGAGACCGCCCCAGTCAAACTACCCACCAGACACGGTCCCCGACCCGGATTACGGGCCTAGGTTAGAACATCAAACGTTAAAGGGTGGTATTTCAAGGTTGACTCCATGCAGACTGGCGTCCACACTTCATAGTCTCCCACCTATCCTACACATCAAGGCTCAATGTTCAGTGTCAAGCTATAGTAAAGGTTCACGGGGTCTTTCCGTCTTGCCGCGGGTACACTGCATCTTCACAGCGAGTTCAATTTCACTGAGTCTCGGGTGGAGACAGCCTGGCCATCATTACGCCATTCGTGCAGGTCGGAACTTACCCGACAAGGAATTTCGCTACCTTAGGACCGTTATAGTTACGGCCGCCGTTTACTGGGGCTTCGATCAAGAGCTTCTCCCTAAGGATAACCCCATCAATTAACCTTCCAGCACCGGGCAGGCGTCACACCGTATACGTCCACTTTCGTGTTTGCACAGTGCTGTGTTTTTAATAAACAGTTGCAGCCAGCTGGTATCTTCGACTGGCTTCGGCTCCGTCCGCAAGGGACTTCACTTACCGCCAGCGTGCCTTCTCCCGAAGTTACGGCACCATTTTGCCTAGTTCCTTCACCCGAGTTCTCTCAAGCGCCTGAGTATTCTCTACCTGACCACCTGTGTCGGTTTGGGGTACGATTGTTGGTAACCTGAAGCTTAGAGGCTTTTCCTGGAAGCAGGGCATCAATTGCTTCACCACCTTAGTGGCTCGTCATCACACCTCAGCATTAAGTGACCGGATTTGCCTAATCACTCTGCCTACATGCTTGAACCGGGACGACCGTCGCCCGGACAACCTAGCCTTCTCCGTTCCCCCATCGCAGTTACCACCAGTACGGGAATATTAACCCGTTTCCCATCGACTACGCTTTTCAGCCTCGCCTTAGGGGTCGACTCACCCTGCCCCGATTAACGTTGGACAGGAACCCTTGGTCTTCCGGCGTGCGGGTTTTTCACCCGCATTATCGTTACTTATGTCAGCATTCGCACTTCTGATACCTCCAGCATACCTCACAGTACACCTTCGCAGGCTTACAGAACGCTCCCCTACCCAAC
>NZ_JAABLT010000008.1:0-175343 GCF_009915125.1 Proteus sp. G2673 | reverse complement strand
AGGTTTGGTAATAGTCAGTGTCAGTGTGTCACCCGCTGCACTACCCCCCGGTACGGTCACTTCGGTTTGTACGCCGTCTTTTAACTCATCAGCATTCACACCATCCGCCGCTTCTGGAATAGTCACTACCGGTGTTGTATCTACCACACCGTCACCGTCGGTATCCCCGGGAATTTGTCCATCAGTGGCAAACTCCACTTTATTCCCTGGTTTGGCTGGGTTATTACCTTGGGTTAAGCTGACATCAACACTATTTTGGCCGTTTTGTACTGCGTCTTTCGGAATATCCATTGACACTTTACCCGCCGTGACTTCATCTTTCGTGACGGTATGTGTAATAGTTTCAGTGGTGTTATCCGGACGAGTAATAGTTAATGTAATTTCTGCGCCTTCCACAGTGCCTGCTGGTAAGGTGACTTCGGCCTGTAAACCGTCTTTCAGCTCATCCGCATTTGCATAGCCATCTGCCACTTCTGGAATACTTAAAACTGGTACATCTGTAACAGGATCTGGTTTTGCTGTTACAGTAACGTCATCACTTTTATTACCACTTGGATCTTTTGAACTTGCGGTAACGTCGCTATTATCTTTTATCTTGTCATTAGGAATAGTGACCTGATCGTTATCTGTATCAGGAATTAAGTCCGGATTGCTCGATGTCCAGCCATTATCGTCTTTCTCTAATGTGACAGTATTTGAATTACCATCTTCATCTTCAAAAGTAACATCTACAGAATCACCTTTGTTTGCATCTTTTGGTAAATCGATAGAAACAGAACCATCATCTTCAGCTGTTAATCCCGGTTTACTTGGTGCAGTGACATCTGCATCATTACCTTTATTGTCACTACCATGATTTCTATTAGCTAAAAAGATCGCTAATGCACTACCGATAGAACCCACAGCCCATAAAAATAGGCCAATTCCATTATCATTATCAGAAAGAGTACCTGTTTCACCAGCAACTAAATTCTCTAAAACAGGACCATCTTGAGTAATAGTGGCTTCCCCCATTACTCCATTTTGATCTAAGACATTTAAAGTTGCATAACACTGTTGCTCTCCTGGTTTGCATTCTTCCCAGAAATCTTTAATTACAACTTCAATATCTTGTTCTTTACTAGATAAAATAAGATCATCCGATTTACGAAGTGCTTTAATATCTAGTGGTGAAAGATTTGTTTCAGAATCAAATAATTGATAAACCTCATTTGGCTTTGCCGTTATTACATGCTTTGCATGTGGATTTAACTGCACTTGTATATCTGAATTTTTTTCAGAAAAGATAAATTTCATAATAATTACCTAGCATTAGAATAGAACTTCTAAACAGAAGATACTTTCTTTTTATTTAAAAAATTTCTTTATTAAGAATTAGTTACAAAATGATATTCTTTCCTCTTTCATTCTCCTTACATTTTCATTTTTTATCTTTATGAATATACTCACAATTACAATCAATAATTATTCTCTTTTTACTGTCTAATATTTTTATAAAATGAAGAATGGATATATTTAAAATAAAGCAAACTTCTACTAGTGTAGAAACACTCCATTTAACATCACCTCGTTCTAGACGAGAATAATGTTGTTGACTTATATTCATTTTCTTTGACATATTAATCCCTGTCAGTTTTTTAGCCTTCCTTATAGCTTTAACCTCGTTTCCTATTACATAATTAATATTCCAGCCATACATCTTAATTACCTAATCCAGGGATAAAGATAGAAATACTACAAATACAATTTCACTTAAGTTCAGTGTATCACCTAGCCTCACTCCCCAAATCAAACAAACAAATAAATAAATACCACAAAATAACAAACAAGATATCTATCAACAAAATAGCGCTCAAAAAAAAGATAAATTGCCACAACTTTTAATTAAATCGCCAAAAATGTTAAAATAGATCCTTATAATCAAAGTTATACTCACATTCATGTAAGTGACCTTGAAAAAATCAGTCTTTAACTAAGCTGTTTCACACAAAAATAACACTAAAAGATAAATAAATATCACTATTTGCCACCCTATGATAAATATAATTTCATTTATAAAAATAAAACCATAGACTGATCATTAATATTTATCATTACTATTTAACTAATTTAACTTGGATTAAAGTGAGTCTATTTACATGAAAGATTACTATTTTCATTTAAAAAACTTAACCCTATCTAATTACATTATGCTACTAACGAAAGACAGCGAAATACGAATAGAAACAAATAAATTTAAAAAATCAATAAACAAAAACAGTATTGCTATAATATCAAAAGATATAAAGTTCGATGTATATTTTTCTAATATAAACAAACCAACTTTACTTTATTTATCTTGTGATGTTCTTAGAGATGCGTTAAAAATAAACCTTGCCTCTAACCATCTTAGATTAAAAGAGAATGCACAGAGTATTGAAAATAATGTTTTAATAAAAAAGGCTCAACCAGAAGATATTCTATTATTTAATAAATTAAAAAGTAAATTTAACAATGAAATTGTCACGTCTGATAAAATAGAACATGAATATATATTAAAAATAGCATGTTTATTGAGCGGATTAGAAATAAATATGATGGGATTTATCTATGAGATGTATAATTCATCATATACAAATAAAATCACCAATATCATTAGTGAAGATTTAAGTTATGAGTGGACAATAAAAGATATTAGTAAAAGGCTATATATTGGAACATCATCTTTAAGAAAAAAACTCGAGGCTGAAAAAACAAGCTTTACTAAAATATTAACAAAAACAAGAATGGAACATGCTATAAATTTATTAACAACAACAAATTTAAATATCAATACTATATCAAATAAATTAGGGTATAAAACAACTTCATATTTTATAAAAAAATTTAAAGAATATTACAATACAACACCTAAAAAATTACTAAAAAATCATACTACAGGAACGAAATAATCTAATGAGCATATATTACATTTATCTTTCATATCGTTGATATTAAAAACTTCAATATCATAGCTATCTCTTTTTTTAGCCTTTAACTTTGGTAGCTCTCTAAAATAAATAACATTAGATAATATGAAATATTCATCCCATGTACCATAAAATGAAAATTTATAATACCTATCACCATTTGTAGAAACAAAGGTTTCATATTTATTAGTAAATTCAAAAAAGTTATATACAGCTAAAATGTTCTTAGTGGAGGTGGTTCTTTCATATCTATAATATACATTTAAATAAATTTCAGAACTATTTTTTATTAAGCTTTTTAATTTATCTATTTTATTTTTATTCTTAAAACCTAATCCCGTTCGAGCAACTTTAGCCTTAAGCTCAAAAGGAATATAAACATAAAAAACACTTTCCTCATTTTCAGAATGTAACAGACAAACAAAGCTCTCACTATTCATCAAACTCGGGAAAGTTAAATATCTGTATTGCGGTATATAATCAGTAAAATCCCAGTATGCACAGCTCCGGTAAGCGCTTGGTGTTATTTTAAAGTATCGTTTAAAAGCTCTTGAAAAGTTCTGTTGAGAATTAAATTGATAAACGATTGATATCTCTAACACAGAAAGATTTGTCAATCGTAATAAAGTTGCAGACAACGATAACCGTCTCGCGAGGATATACTTAGCAATCGTATTGCCAGTATAACTATAAAATAAATCTTGAAAATGCCTTTTACTGTATCCTGATTTTTTTATAACATCATCTTGAGATAAAGGACTATTTAAGTTTTCTTCTATCCAATCTAGGATAGTCTGCAAAATATTTTCTTTCAAAATTTAGCCTTACACTAGCTATAATATAGTAATATTTATTACATTAGCACAATAATTATTTTTATCATGCAAAATAAATAAAATAAATTACTAATTGAAGTATCCTTCACATATATTCCGTCATTGTGATAAAAAAGTGATTAAAATTTCGAGATTTTCCTAAAAAATCCGCTCTAGTGATACCTGACAGGAGCAGATAGCCAGGAGCTGATTGATAAACACAACTTAAGGGTAACAACGTGGTGCTGTATGTGGGTAATACTCTATGCTAAAGATAGAAAATAGCCCTTTTCAGCCCACTATTTTAGTGGGCTGTGTTTATCGAAAATATTTTATAAATTAAGTAATTTTATAAACTAATATAATTAATAAAATTTAAAAAAACCGTCACTATTAACATTTAATTATGATAAAAAAACAAATCCGTATATAATATAACACTGCATTAATATCAAAAATCAGTAATTATATAATTAAACCTAATTACTCATTATATTTTAACCATAAAATATAAAATATTTTAACAATCAATTATATTAAGTACATAAAATCCATATTAACTCACACTCTGAAAAGAATGAAATAAATAAGATATTAATAAGAATCACTCTTAATCTATTTATGAGATCTCTCTCTAAAGATAGGAAATTAACTTAGGATTAATAGCATAGAGATGATAGCATAAAAAATGCAATAAATTAGTTCTATAATTTACATGACTTTAGTTTAAATAAATTAAAAATTTTTAAATATATTGTCTTCAATTTATTAACAAGCAAGATAATACATATCTTCATTAATAATTATTTAAACGTACTATTCTAATGTTTAGATTAACGTTATCGAAAAAATTATTCTATTTCTGTCTGAGTTAAGACATTTTTATACTCGACGGGTAGCTACACAACAAAAATACTTTCAATAAAAGTGGGCGTACTATGAAAAGCATGTTTACGACTCGGGAGCTCCCTGACGTAGATCGGTTTTCCGTATTCAGGGATACAATAAAAGACCGCTTTTTATCGTCTTATGAATGCAATGAAGTCGAATTGCCTCCTCATTCTCGATTTTATGCCAATATTGTCGAGCAAAAGGTGACAAATATTCGCTTTATTCAGTTAGAGTCTAATGGACATTGGGCAAGTAGCCGTCCTTTGAGCCATAAACTGAGCTTAGAAGAACATTTTCAAATTGAGATACAGCGTTCAGGAACCAGCCATCTAACTCAAGATGGAAGAACCGCATTTCTGCGACAAGGCGACTTTTGTATTTTTGATATGGCAAGACCCGTATCTTGGTCTTTTGATAACGACTACTCGTTATTTAAGATCCTGATCCCAAGGGAGAAACTGGCATCACGTTTAGGTAATACCCAAAATCTTACTGCAAGGGCGATACGTGGTAATAGCATTACCGGCTCTCTCGTTTATAGTTTTGTGATGCGTTATATTCCATTCTTGGATTCAATGCCACCACAACATGCACAACAACTTGCTGATATTTTATTGAATTTAATTACCTCAGCCTTTAGCGAATTCAGTATTGCGACACCACCGCAAAGCTTAGGAAGATCAACACTGTTTTATTTTGCTCAGCACTATCTTGAGCAACATCTTTCTGATCCTGATCTCAGTGTGAATGAATGTGCTAATGCATGTGGGATCTCAGTACGCTATTTACAGATGTTATTTAAAGAACAAAATACCTCTGTACTTCGTTGGATCTACCAAAAACGTCTTGAGAATTATAAAGCGGCGTTAGTTAATCCACTTTTAGCAGAGAAAAATATTACCCAACTGGCTTATGAATGTGGATTTAGTGATATTTCTAATTTAAGTCGAAAATTTAAATCTGAATTTTTTATGACACCTTCAGAGTATCGAAAAATACATTCATTGAGATAAATAGATTAATTATCTCCCCCCTCTAGTTTCTATTTTGGAGGTTATTCTAGAGAGGGGAAATAAAAGTTATCACATCAACCGTAACGAAACTCAATGCCTAGTGTGCCACACGGATATTCCCATTTCTTTAAAATCGTCTCGCCACATAACACACGACAAGTACCGCACTCTAAACACCCCGCATAATCAAAAAGATATTGCCCTTTTTCATCTCTTTTATATAACCCTGCGGGACAAGCTTTCATTAAGATTTCAAATTGTGCAGGATCGATATCATCCTTTAAGACAATATGCGGATTTTCTTCATCCACATTAAATTTATTAACGCCTAATTTAACGTCTACGTTTACTTGACTCATAAAGAACGTACTCCTTTAAAGCCATCTTTAATTAAGTTCATCACACCGACTTTCTTAACTTGAGACAGTATTTTCTTACGTACTGGTTTTTCTGGGCCATTAATCACGAATAAATCATGCATAACATTGGCTGCCATTTGCGGGTAATCCGTAAAGAATCTGGTGTTATCAAGGAAAGCAGGTAGATCTTTATATAGCTTCATATCTTTCATAACAAAACTGTCATTTAATAAAGATTGATAACAATTCAGCTCTCTTTGACTGTAGCTGTTTTGTTCTTTCGCCATTAATACCGCTTTTGCGGCAGCTTCGCCTGAAGCAATCGCCAGATCCATCCCTCTTACGGTATAACCCACATTGAGGCAAAAACCAGCAGCATCCCCCGCCACTAATACACCATCTCTCACTAATTCAGACACCATATTCATGCCACCTTCTGGCACCATATGGGCTGAATATTCTAATAATTTGCCGTCTTTGATAAGCGGTGCAACAACAGGATGTTGTTTAAAATCTTCTAATAATTGAGGAACCGTTTTTTCGAACTTATCGACATTATGTAGCCCTAAAACTAGGCCTAAAGAAACGGTATTTTTATTGGTATATAAAAAACCACCACCTAAGTATCCCCCTGATGGTGCGCCCGCAAAAAGCCAAGCTAACCCTTCATCATTAGTGCAACCAAATCGGTCTTCCATTTGTTGAGGAGTAAATTCAAGTAATTCTTTAACACCAACAGCAACAGTATGAGGATTAACTTTCTGTGTCATACCTAATTGTTTTGCTAATAACGAGTTAACACCATCAGCAAGGATAACCACATGGGCTTCAATTTCATCATCACCCGCTTTAACGCCACATACTTTGCCATCTTTTACTAATACTTCATCGACACGAACGCCCGTGATCACTTGTGCGCCAGCATTTTCTGCTTTTTCCATTAACCACTGATCAAATGAAGAGCGCAATACAGTATAAGAGCGTGCAGCTTCCTCTTCTTGCTGAGTATGCTGATAATCTAACGTCACACCATCTGTCGGTGTTAACATGGAGATCTTTTCACGCGTAACAAGGCGCTCAACTGGGGCTTCTTCGGCAAAGTTGGGGATAATTTTTTCAAGGCTGTGTGCGTATAAACGTCCGCCCGTCATATTTTTACTGCCAGCGAAATTACCTCGCTCAACCACTAATACATCACATCCTGCTTGCGCTAAAACATAGGCAGCAGTACCACCAGCAAGTCCACCACCCACAATAATGGCGTCAAAAATATCGTCTGACATACTTTTCTATCCTTTTATTATGTGTGGTCGCTTAGCATACGTTCACTAAGCGACCGACGGGAATTAGCCGCCAAGTTTTGCTGTTAATGCAGGTAACACTTTGTAGAGGTCGCCGACAATCCCGTAGTCCACCATATTGAAGATAGGCGCATTTTTATCTTTGTTGATACCAACAATAATTTTTGCTCTATCTACACCGACCATATGTTGAATTTGTCCTGAAATACCGACAGCAACATATACATCCGCACCTAAGGTCACGCCTGAAACACCAATGTAACGGTCGTGTTCCATCCAGCCCTCGCCTTCTGCAATTGGACGTGAACAACCCACTTCACCTTGAAGGGCTTTCGCCAATGCTGACGCTAACGCAATATCATCCGCCTTACCAAAGCCACGTCCAACACCAACAACACAATGCGCTTTACCTAAATCAACGCTACTACCTTGTTTTGGCTTACGTGCCAACACTTTTAATGTATGCGCAGGGGCGATAAAGGCACCTTGCACCACTGATGCATTGGGCGCATCTGTAATGACCTCCACATCTAATGCACTACCAACGGTAGCAATAGCATAAGGTGAGCGAATTTCTGCTTTAGCATGTGCTAAACCACCATAAACTTGGTGTGTTGCGATCACAGTATTGTTTTCAACAGTCAGACTTAATGCATCACTGACAACACCCGCTTTTAACGTCACACCTAGGCGAGCCGCAATGGCTTTTGCTCGTTTTGATGATGCTAATAAAACCAATGCATTAGCACCTGCTTCTTTAATAATTTCAGCAAAAGAGGCCGCATAATCTTCAGCAATCACACCTTCTTGTGGCGCAAAGCAATAGACACAATCAGCGCCAAGGCTGACACATTCACGCGTGCTTTCATCATCACCGATAAATAACACATTCACTTTTTCGCCAAGACCACGAGCAAACGCTATCAGCTTCGCTAAATCATCCGCTTTCTCGGCATAAACAAAGGTAGTAGGTAGTAAACTAGCCATTTTTAATCTCCTTATTGATTAACCGCTTGGCGTAAATGCTCAGCAAACGTGGCAATATTTTCATCTGAATCACCTTCTAAAATAATACCAAGGCGATCAGTCTGTTCTGGTGCGCACACTTGTGTTTGCACTACTGTCAGTGCTGAAATATCAACACCAATATCGCCTAACCCAAGTTTCTCAACCGGCTTTTTATTCGCCGCTAAAATGGCTTTCATTGATGGTAATTTTGGGGTGTTAATGCTTGATGTCACACAGACAACGGCAGGTAATGTCAGCTCTAGCTCTTCAGTGATATTTTCTAGATCACGTTCAACAATGATTTTGTCACCTTCAACGGTGATTTTATTAACGGCATTAACACAAGGTAAGCCTAAGTACTCACCTACCGCTAAACCTGTTTGTTGAGCGTATAAGTCACCAGAACCTTCACCGAAAACTAATAAATCAAAACCCACTTTTTGTGCGGCTTGCGCAATAATATTGGCGGTATCTGTTGAATAAAGAGCATTGCAAGCATCATCAGCAACAAGTGTTAATGCATCAGGGCCACGCGATAAAATATCTTTTTTGATTTTCGCGTTTTCTACCATGGCACTTGTCCCCACACTTAATGCGGTTACGGTGCTATCCCCTATAGCCGAGGCAATTTCTACTGCGGTTTCAATTGCATTTAAATCATATAAACTAATTTTTAAACCCGCATTATCAGTTGCGAGTGTACGATCAGGCCGCGTTGTGATGTCTTGTTCGTCATGAACAACCTTACAGCAGGCAATAAGTTTCATAATTCACATTCTCCGTTTTGCTCAAGGGAGCAAATTAATAAAATCCCAATGTCATTACGCTAAAATATGTTTAGCGATCACCATGCGTTGCACTTCGCTTGTGCCTTCAAAAATTTCAGTGAGTTTTGCTTCACGCATTAGGCGTTCAACAGGATAAGATTTGGTGTAACCCATACCGCCGTGGAGTTGAACGGCTTTTTGAGTTACATAGGTTGCTGTTTCAGAAGCGTATAACTTGGCTTGTGCTGATTCGCGGGTATAAGGAAGCCCAGCAATTTTTGCCGCAGCTGCGCGATACACCAACATACGAGCACAATCTACGCGGGTAGCCATATCCACTAGCATCCATTGCACACCTTGGTTGGCTGCAATAGGTTTTCCAAATTGAATACGCTCTTTGGTGTAATCAATCGTGGCATCTAATGCACTTTGTGCGATACCTAACGCAATCGCTGAACAGCTTAAACGGCCACCATCTAAGGTTTCCATGGCAATACTAAAGCCTTTACCTTCAGCACCTAAACGTGCGCTAACAGGTACAACACAGTCACTAAAACTGACAGAACAGGTTTCAGAACCATTCATACCCATTTTTTCTTCTGGTAAACCAATGCTGATCCCTGGGTTATCACGCTCAACTAAGAATGCCGTGATCCCTTTAACGCCCGCACTTTTATCAGTCATGGCAAATACGATAAAGAATGCACCTTGAGGGGCGGCTGTGATCCACAATTTAGAGCCATTGATCACATAATTATCACCTTGACGAACAGCAGTTGTTTGTTGGGCTGCGGCATCACAACCCGCACTTGGTTCGGATAAACAGAAGCAACCAATTTGTTCACCTGAAACCACTCCCGGTAAAATACGTGCTTTGGTTTCTTCATCAGCATATTTTTGAATAACAGGCCCAGTTAATGAACACTGTGACCCCATGATCATGGCGTGTGCAGCGCTGACTTTTGCCATTTCTTCTGTTGCTAATACATAGCTAATTGCATCAGCTTCTGTTCCACCATAATTTTCATCAATATTGAAACCAAAGAGTCCTAATTCAGCCATAGGTGCAACGCTTTCACTTGGAAAACGGTGTTCTTTATCAATTTCGCCAGCAATAGGCTTAATATCATTTTCAACAAACTCTCTGACCATATCGCGGATCAGGACTTGTTCTTCTGTTAGCTGAAAATCCATGTTTATCTTCCTCTGTGAATAGATAGGGGTATCTCTATGGCGTGCGATTTCACGTTTGTCGTCTTATCGCACGCATTAATCGGTTAACGTTATTGCTACATCGTCGCTATGGATGCAGGTAAGAAGGTGTACAGCAGCAACATAAACATCATGGCTAACAATGGGATAGCGAGAGTTAACGTTCCTACAGGGCCATAGCCCTCTTTATGGCTGACACCACAAACGCTAAAGACAGTAATAATCAATCCGTTAAATGGCGGAGTTGTACTCATTGATGCCATGGTGGCCACACGGTGTAAGGAGCCTTGATCAACCACAGTTGCAGGGAACATTGCAGCAATCATTGGCATAGCAATACTTAACGCACCGGAGCCTGAGCCACTGATAAACACCAAAGCGCCGACCGAAATTGCGGTCACAACAAGTGGATTCAGCCCCGATTGAGCAATCGCTTGGAATGATTCTTTGAACGCTGGTAAGGTCATCACTAATGCCCCAAACCCAACAATAACCGCCGTATTAAAGAGAGAGGTCACCCCTTCCATTGTTCCTGCAGCCAAATTAGGTACGAGCTTTTTCCAATCGAGATAGCGTAAATACACAATCAAGGCGGCGATAATGGCGCAGAATAGTGCAATAGCAGGGTCCCATTTCAGGATATTCAGCACGACCAGCAAAATAAGCATAGGGAGTAATGCAACGAGCACATTGGGTAATTGACGATCTTTTTTACCTTCCTCTGCCTTCGCTGTTTTTTCGTCTTCAACCCAGCCTTCACCTTTCGCTTTTACACGCTTAAATAACCAAGTGAGATAAATAATCACTAAGGTGATTTGGAACAATGCTGTCAACATACCCGGTACTAAACCGGCCGTAGCTGACGTACCTAAGAACTTCATTGGGATAAGGTTTTGGATTTGTGGTGATCCCGGCATGATCATCACAAACGTACCTGCACCGGCAAAATAGACAGCAGGAATAAGTCTGCGAGGAAGATTGGCTTTGCGGAATAAACTCACCATCATCGAATAAACAGTAAACAGTGCAACAAACACTGACACACCGCCGTAGGCTAAAATGGCACAAGCCGCAACTAATGAAGGAATAACGGCTCTTTCACCAAATTTACCAATAATAAAAGAGGCAACACTATCAGCAGCGCCACTGATAGCGGTTAATTTTCCAAAAATCGCACCTAGTACGAAAATGAAGAAGAAACTACCAAAATAGCCACCTAACCCACCGGTATACACTTGTAACAGTGCATCGACAGGATTAAGCATATCGGGTGATACAAGCCATGCAGTCACAGCAAGAAATAGGCTAGTGGTAAAGACAGAAATGAAGATATGTATGCCTTTCATACACATGATCATTAATATCGCTAGCCCAATGATTAAACAAATAATACCCATGATTGCCCCACTTATATGTGTTAGGGTTCAATTGACCTGTGCTATCCACACAGGTCTTTTGTGACTATTGATTAATGTTGTTAAGCAGAAAGCACATCAGCAAAAGTTTGCAGTGCCGTTCTAGCTTGTTCATACGTTTTAGTTTGCTGATCGATTTCGATAATGATGGAAGGAATGCCTTCTCTATCGAGGAATTTCTTCACTATCGGGGCATCGAATTCTTCAGGATCACAGAATTTTGTTAGCAAATAGACAACACCATCAGCACCTGTGTTTTTCACCATATCGGCAATTAAACGGCCGCGTTTTTTCTCTGGATCATATAAAAGTGAACACCCTTCAAGCTGGGCGATTTGCTCTGCCATTGCTTCATAAGGTGCGTTATTTTCTGGGATATCTTGACGGAACTGACGAGACTCATGTGCCACTTCATCTGCCACAATCGCCATCTTGTTATCAGCCAAAATTTGTAGAATAGAAGGGCTATCCGCAATAATGCCTGTCACAACAACTTTGTGTCCTTTCCAAGGTTCTGCAGATAAGGTTTTGCATTGTGCAACAATGGCTTCAACGGCTTTTGTATGTTCAACGACATCCATAAAATAACCACTTTTGATCACAGTATTACGACGTTGTGGCGTGATTAAGTTTGGATGAAGCGCAGCCATCTCTGAAAATTCACGTAACGCGGCACGACGCTGATTAAACAGATGGATCGCATTTTTTAGTGCATCATCTGTCACAGGCAGACCTGAAATTTCCCCTAATTGCAGTGCAATTTTTTTGTATTGTTCGGTTAAAAAAGCAATACCCGCTGCGGTTTTACGATTTTGTGGATGCACCAATTGGATAAAAGGCACTTGTGGCACACCGGCTTTCCAGTTTTGCCCTAAGCATTTTAAGGTGTCACACAAAGAAGGAATTATGGCTGCTGACAGCTTATTCAGCGCACCATCCAATCCCATCTCAAGTGAAGAAAGTGCCAATGCACAATAGAATGGCGGAAAATATTTCTTCGCTTCTGAGATCTCACGTCCTTCCGCGCCCCAAATGCCAAAAGGCACCATACCTGCCGCATAGACAATTTCATTCGGAGTATATTCAGGAAAACAACCAATCACCTTTTTGCCACTACGAATAAAACCTTCTAATTGCGCAACGGGGTTATCCACCACCGCTTGCATCTCATCAAATCTATCCGTTAATGTTTTCATTAGATGTCTCCCTTTTTCATATCTGCTTTATTCGCAGCCATAATTTCTGTTAATGCTTCAACACGGGTGACATACTGCGCTTCAGAGAAAACACGAGGATCTGCTTGGTCGCCATCAAACGTCACCGTTGGGATCTTAAGTTCATGGCGAATACGGCGCTCAATTTCGGGCATAATGCCACTCCAGAGCTTACAACTGCGGTTAACGTGAATAATTGCACCATCAACTTTATTTTGACGGCTCACATCAATACGCATATCTGCCGCACGCTCAACAGAGACACAATTAGGAACATAAGAGTAAGCACGCATCATCTCGTCACTATTTTGATAAATCACACCAAATGCAGTGGCGTAAACAGTAGCGGTAACGTTGATACCTTGCTCTTTTAACGGGGTAGATGTGGCACGCAAATAAGGCCAGCAGGCGATACCTTCAAAGAGAACACGGTATTTTTCTTCACCGCGATAAGTCGATTTTTTCTCTTTGATGTTTTGTTCCATCTCTTCACACAGTTGCTCAAAAGCCAGTGCGGCTTCTAATTTACCGCGAGCACAAACAGCAACAGCCATGTGATTAAACAGATCAAAACCATTCATTGGAGACGGTTCATATTGGCAATATTCTGCGGCTTTTAGCCATGCACGCCCTGTGCGTTGTGAGATTTCACAAACTTCTTTAAATTTTTCTTCAGAGAAGACTTTGCCAGTGACTTTTTCAAGTTGTTTAATCGCATCATCAAATTGCGCTTGAACATACTTCACTGTCACGTCATCAGTGTCATAATCATTTTTATAAGGAATATCGATAAGGATCATAGGGATATTCAATTCGTATGCGATATTTTCATACCACTTGATCATGCAGTTACAGATATTGTTGCAGCACAGCAAGAAGTCAGGCTGAGGCATATCCATCTCTTCACACTGTTTAATATCCATGTAAGAGAGGCTGATCCGAGCATAAGCACAGATATCATTGGAATATCCCATGCTTTCTGCATGTTCACACATTTTTAAACCCGCGCCTTTTGCTGCAATCGCAGCAGCTTGGTTTTCGGGGTAAACGACACATAAACCTAATGTTTCAGCGATTTCTTGAGGGAAGTTAGAGGCACACCACCCTATTTTCTCACCGCTATTTTTAGCATCCCACGCACGCTGATAAGCATCAGCAGCGATTTTTTGCAGTCGTTTTTTCGCAGGAATATAATCCGGCGCATTCATATCTACATTGCTCATTTTGATGTTCCTATTGTTAACGCATCGTCTTCCAATTGATGGCGGTACGCTTCAAAGGCATAAATGGCGGCACCTATCGCCCCGTTGTATTGTGATAAAGGTGAGGTAGCGATAGAAGCGTTCAGCTCTTCGCTTACATAACGAACAACTTCAAAATTACTGGCAACACCGCCTGTCATCACGACAGGGGCTTCAACCCCCACTCGTTTTGCAAGACCAGCAATACGGCTAGCCACAGAGCGGTGAATACCATTAATCACGTCGGGTATTGTTTCGTTATTCGCGAGATGAGAAATGACTTCTGATTCAGAGAACACTGTACAGGTTGAGCTAATCGTGACTTTTTTAGTGGACTTAGCGCCCTCTTGAGCGAGATCAGAAATCTTGGTTTCTAATACTCTCGACATGACATCTAAAAAGCGTCCTGTACCGGCAGCGCACTTGTCATTCATCACAAAGTTTAATAAACGGCCCACACCATCCATATGAAGTGCTTTAACGTCTTGACCACCGATATCAATCACTGTTTTTACGCCCGGAAAAAGAAAGTGCGCGCCTTTGGCATGACAGCTCAGTTCGCTCACTTCTTTATTGGCTTCTTTCAGAGAATTACGGCCATATCCTGTTGCACAGATCCAACTGATCTGACTGAGGGAGCCACCAAACTGGCTTAATACTTCAGCGATCGCTTTTTCAGGCCCAGAAGTTCCTGCACCCACTGATGCCAGTGATTTAGCGACAATCGCGTCACCATTTTTCATGATGATGCATTTTGATGCAGACGATCCGATATCAACGCCCATTGTGAAAATGTCTTGTTGCATGCCTTTGCTCTCCTGAAAATTAAAAAAATAAGTGGATTATTCTTTCCACGTCATCACGTCTTTATTGGCTTCAAGGCTGGCAATTTCTTCTGCGCTATACCCTAATTCAGCTAATACAGACGGTGTGTCTTCACCTAACAAAGGACCACGACGATATTCAGGTAAGCCACTCTCTAAGAAATCAATTGGTGGACGAACTAAGGCTTTTTCACTGCCATTTTTGTACTTCATGCTGTAGAAGGTGTTAATTGCCCAAGCCTGTTTGTCTTCCAGTACCTCTTCCCAAGTTTGCGCAATACTGAATGGGATATCGTTTTTGGTGAAAATATCGGCCCACTCTGACGCTGTTTTTTGCTCAACTTGCTGCCAAATCAGGTCATATAATTCAGGGGAGCGATTATTTTTTGCCACTTCTTGTAGGCGTGTATAACGAGTGTCTTGCGCTAAATCTGGGCGACCAATACAAGAAATAAAGGTTGGATAGTAGGCGTCATAAACAGGCATACAGACTTGAATAAAACGGTCATCTTTTGTTTTATAAGCCAGAATAAATGGGCTGGTGGTATTACGACGATCGATTGGATACGGCTGACCATAATCTGGGTATTGTGCCGCTTGGATCATGATTGCTTGGGTATAAATTGAAGTATGCAGTAAGTTAGTTGAAACATACTCACCTTGACCAATATTTTTAGCGCGAATATAAGCAGCTAGCACACCAGACACTAAACCTAATGCACATTGGTGATCACCAAGGCCAGGGATCACGTTCATCGGCACTGTGCCTTTTTGGTACAGCGAACCTAAAATGCCGCCACGAGCAAAGAATGCCGTGTAGTCAAATCCGGGTAAGTCTTTATCTGGACCTTCATCACCATAGCCTGTCACGCTGGCGTAAACTAATTTTGGAAAGCGTTGTTTTAACGTTTCATAATCTAACCCTGCGCGTTCTCTTGCCCCAGGACGCCAGTTAGTTAAGAAAATGTCCGCTTTTTCTAGCAGCTCAAACAGAATTTTTTTCCCTGCTTCTGTTTTCGTATTCAACACGATGCCACGTTTATTGGCGTTTTCTAAATCAAAACTGGTATTTTCATGTTGATCTAACGGACGGCCTTCAGTCGGTGCGGTGTAACGTAAGTTATCACCACTTGGGGATTCAATTTTGATTACGTTCGCACCCATATCAGCTAAAATACGACCCGCTGCGGGTACGGCAATAAAGGTCGCCAACTCAACTACTGTGACGCCTTCTAGTGCTTTACGACTTGTCATTTTTTCTCCTAATTATTTTTAGACTTCATACTGCTGTTGTCAGAATGTGGATAAATCCTTTGTCACTTAACCCGCTACTTTGGTTTTTTCATCCTTGATTGAAACGCCATAACCCAATTGCAATTTCAGGGCTTGCACATCAATTTTTCCGCAAGGGGTATGAGGAAACTGCGTAAAGAAATGGAGTTCTTTGGGGATTTTGTAGCGAGCTAGTCGCTCTTGTAGAAATGCACGTAATTCGCTTTCATTTAGGGTGCAGTCTTTTTGCACACAAATAGTGGCAATCACTTCCTCACCTAAATCGACAGAAGGAATGCCGAACGCTTTCGTTGCGTCAACACCGGGATATTCCGCAATGGCCTCTTCTATTTCACAAAGGCTAATATTTTCACCACCACGAACGACAATCTCTTTCATGCGATAGGCGTAGTGGTAATTTCCTTGTTCATCGACATAACCAATATCCCCTGTATGTAACCAACCTTCTTCGTCTAGAGCTTCCTTGGTTTTATCTGGGGCATTGTCATAACCCATCATCACATGGAAGCCTCGGGTACAAATTTCACCCAAAATGCCCACTGGCACAGGTTTAGCCGTTTTTGGACTAATGATTTTCATTTCAACAAAAGGTAATGGTTTACCGATAGAGCTGCGTTTTATGGGTAATGCATCGTTTGGTAATGTTTGAGTACAACAAGGCGAAGCTTCTGTTTGTCCATAAGAGACGGTGATCCCTTTCATTCCTAGCGTATTTTCAATCTCATTAATTAATGCAGGAGGAAAACTTGCTCCGGCAATAATGCCTTTATCAAGACTAGATAAATCGTAGTGAGAAAACTGCTCGTGTTTCATTAAACGGCTAAAAATCGTTGGTACGCCATGCATAACGGTGCAACGATAGTCTTGGACGACGTTTAAAACATCTTCAGCACAATAGTTATCAAGAAGAACTAATTGGCATCCGGTTGTTAACGCAAAAAAGAGACAAGAAGAGAGCCCAAAGCAGTGGAACAGAGGAACCGCAAGACAAATGACATCGTTATGCGTTACGCCTAATCGCTGTGCTGACAGCATGGCATTATTAATCACATTATATTGGCTTAACATGACACCTTTAGGCATCGCTGTACTGCCTGAAGTCATTTGAATAGTCAGTAAATCTTTTACACTGACTTGTGAAATAGCCTGTTGATATTCTTTCTCTGATATTGTTTGGCTAATTGCTTTTAATTGAGATAATGAGACGCTTTTTTCTGCTGATTTATTTCCCATGCTAATAAATAACTGGGGTAATACATCCTTATTTTCAGTTACTTTTTTAGCAAGGCAATTAATCACTTCAATAAAGTCATTACTTTTAAACCCATCAGAAAAACATAAGGCTTTAATACCGGTTAATCGACATAAATCTAATAACTCTCTTTTTTTAAAATGAAAGTTAATACAAACAACAGGAACACCAATTTGAGCCGCAGCAAGAAAACAAATTATCCACTCTTTACTATTAGCAGACCAAATACCTAAACGATCACCTTTTTTTAAACCAATCGCTAAAAAACCACGCGCAACATTTTCTACTTCTTGTTGTAATTGTTGCCAAGAAAGTGTCTTTTTACTTTGGCTTTCAATCAAGGCTATTTGTGAAGCATATTGCTTTACAATATTGTTTAGACATTCTTTAACTGTCGTTTCTAATAAGGTCATAAATACCTACTCAACCGCTTTTTTGCTGGTGTTTACGTCTGTAATGACCTTATTCTGAGTAGGGGAAATTATTCATTCTTGGTAAATAACGAACTGTTTTTCGTCATTTGAATAGTCTGAGAGAGATTTGTGATTGGGGTCTAGATTTGATGAGTTAAATATAATTTGTAATTGAAGATGAATTAATAACAATGAAATAAATTTGAAACTAAGGCGTTATAAAGGTGTTATTTTTAAAAATAAAAGAGAGAGTGATTTTATTTAAATAATAAAATCACTCTCTTTAATATAAATAGCCTCATCTCTCTTTAAGGTATAAACAAATCTTATCAATAATTATTGGCGTGATAATTTAAATTAAAATAATATAAAAATAAATACAATAACGATTAAAATTTATAACATCTAAATAAAAAATGATTTAAATTGCTTAACTTATTTTCTTGCTTATCAATTAAAGGTGTTATTTACCCCGTCTCATTGGCATGGTTGAAGTCTGATTAAGCGTTAATCCTTTGGTTTCTGGTGCAAACAACACAGAAACTATCATGCCGAATAAAGAGATTGCGGCACCCACTAGCATCGTCGTATTAATCCCGTAAGTAGCGATAAAGGCAGGTAATGCACAAGTTGAAATGACCGTACCAATACGGCTTATCGACATAATTATGCCCACTGCCGATGCACGAATATCGGTTGGAAACAATTCGTTAGGATAGAGCCATTGTAAAATTCCGGGGCCACCAGAGAAAAAGGCGTAAGTCGCAAACGCTAAGATCACAAATAAAATAGGCAGATTAGGGAAAACACCCAGCACGAATAATGCCAATGTCATCATGGCAAAACTACCAATCAATAATGGGCGTCGTCCTGTCTGGTTTAACCAAAACATAGCGGGAATACACCCAAACATAAAGAATAGGCTGATGACCACATTACCCAATGCCGCACTTCGTCCAGTATCCCATCCTAATAAACCGACAATTTGTGGCCCAAAAGTATAAATGGCAAACATTGGGATAACTTGGCAAGTCCAAATCACCGCAACAAACAACACAAAAGAGAAGTGACGTTTATTAAATAGCTCGATAAAACGCGTTTTTTTGGCATCTTCCGCTTCAAAAACCACTGGCTCGCCAAAGAGTTTGATCATCATTTCATTACACTCTTGAATACGCCCTTTACGTATTAACCAAAGCGGAGATTCAGGCAAATCAAAGCGACCAATTAAAATAATAGCGCAAGGAATAAAAGCACTGCCCAACATCCAGCGCCAGCCATCTGCAACATCATATAAAAGATAACCGACTAAGTTGGCACATGTTGCCCCGATATACCACATTGCGGCAATAAAACCGACAGCGAAAGCGCGTTGTTTTTTATTGGAAAACTCCGTGATCATTGATGTCGCAATCGGGTAGTCAGCACCAATCACAATCCCAATCAAAAATCGCATCACCAACAAGCCCACTGGCGTTGACACAAACATCGTTGCAATCGAAATAAGCGCAATAGCCACAATATCCACGAGGAACATTTTACGGCGACCGACTTTGTCACAAATATAACCAAAGAGTGATGTACCAATAAAAAGCCCTGCTAATGTTGCCGCACCAAGCAGACCGATCCATCGTGCATCAAGCTGTAATAATGGTGTGAGTTGCTCTAATGCCACACCGATAATCACTAACACATAGCCGTCAAGAAAAGGGCCGCCACTCCCCCATAACATCACCCGACGATGTACAGAGGTAAAACGAATATCATCAAAGTTTCTGGGTTGCATGACTGTGTCCTGGTATTTTTCTAAATAAAATAAAAAAGAAAAGCTCCCAGGCCGGAGACAGCTCTGGGAGAAAAGTAGCGATACATCATCCGTAACGATATTCCACGCCAAAAGTTCCGCGTGGATATTCCCATTTTTCAAGCGCACTATCTAAACCAAGAATTCGACACGTTCCACACTCTAAGCACCCTGCATAATCAAAACTGATAGTGCCATCTTCTTGTTTTTTATACAGACCTGCAGGACACGCTTTGACTAAGGTTTCTAATACCTGCCTATCGGGTTGCTCTTTAACAACGATATGTGGATTTTCTTCATCGACATTAAATTTATTGATGCCTAGTTTGACATCGACATTTACGGGAGAACTCATATTGCTTTTACTCCTTTGATCCCATCTTTGATCAGATTCATCCAACCGACTTTTTTGGTATGACGCAGCATGGTTTTACGCATTGGTACGGGTGCTTCACCCGTAACGGTAAAGAGATCTTTTGCGATACCAACGACCATTTCAGGATAAGCAGTGAACATACGAGGATTATCAAGTAAATCAGGCATACGCTGATACGCTTTCATATCGCGCAATGAGCCATCTTCTAAATGTTTGAGATATTCATTGAGTGATTGTTTACTAAAATCATTTTTTGCCATAGCAGAAAGCACCGTTTTTGCAGCCGCTTCACCAGATGCCATCGCTAAATCCATGCCACGGATAGTAAAACCAAGGTTCATACACATCCCTGCTGCATCACCAGCAATTAATACACCATCGCGTACTAATTCGTTTTGCATTCTTAAGCCCGCTTCTGGAACGACATGCGCACCGTACTCCACCATTTTTCCACCCTCAATGAGCGGAGCAACAACAGGATGCTGTTTAAAATCTTCCAGCATTTGTGGTACGGATTTTTTCGCATCTTTAATATGGTGAAGCCCACAAACAAGACCTAAAGAGAGCGTGGTTTTATTGGTATATAAAAAACCACCGCCCATTAATCCATCGGTAGGTGATCCCGCGAATAACCATGCCGTGCCTTCGTTATCTTTTAGGTTAAAGCGATCTTTAATCACACTTTCAGGCAATTCGATGATCTCTTTTACACCTACTGCGACATTTTCAGCGGCAACACGTTTTGTCATCCCTAACTGTTCAGCTAAGATAGAATTCACACCATCAGCTAAAATAACGGCTTTAGCCTCTAACACATCACCATCAGCTTCCACACCGACAATCTTGCCATCACGCTCGACGAGCTTATCAACGCGAATACCTGTAATACATTGTGCACCCGCATTTTCGGCTTGTTCCATTAGCCATTGATCAAATTCACCACGTAATACAGACCAAGAGGCGGTTTTGGGGTTATTTTCTTCGGCATTTTGGTAATCAATTGTCATTGCGCCGGTTTCAGTCATAAATGACAATTTTTCGTGAGTAATAACGCGTTCAACGGGTGCTTCTTGCGCAAACTCAGGAATGATGCGTTCAAGAGTATGTGCATACAGACGACCACCGGTTACATTTTTCCCGCCAGCGTAGTTACCTCTTTCTATTAGCAATACTTGTGCACCTTCCCTTGCCAAAACAAGTGCAGCCACAGATCCTGCTAATCCTGCGCCAACAATAATGGCATCGAAAATATCTTCGGAATCGGACATAACATCTCCAGAATTTGCGATAAACGCAGAGAAGTCCCCTTCCCTGCTTAAATAAATCAGTTAGATAATTGACGGGTTAATTCAGGTAAAATCTTCATTAAATCACCGACAATGCCGTAGTCAGCAAATTGGAAGATAGGTGCATTTTTGTCTTTATTAATAGCAACAATAGTTTGTGCGCCATTAGCGCCAACCATATGTTGAATTTGCCCTGAAATACCGGCAGCCAAATAGAGTTCTGGTTTCAGCATCAGGTTAGAAATACCGACATAGCGCTCGTGTTCCATCCATTTTTCGTTTTCAGCAACAGGACGAGAACAGGCGATTTCAGCACCAATGGCTTTCGCTAATTCTTCTGCAATGACGATATTTTCTTTGCTACCAATACCGCGACCTACACTGACAACAAAGCGTGCTTTATCTAAATCAACGGCATTGATTGCACGTGGCTGAACTGAATTACGAACGATAGTTTGAGATGGCGCAATCCATGCCACTTTTTGTGCATTCCCCGTCGCCCCTGTTTCTGGTGCAACATCAAAGGCACCTACACTTGCAGTCACTACGCAATAAGGCGTTTTCAGCGTTTCATCACCAAAGGCAAGACCACCGTAAACCATGTGTTTTGTTACTAATGCATCACCCTCTGCTTTTAAAGATTGTGCGTCATTAGAAACAACTGCTTCTAAACGATGGCCTAAGCGTGCTGCAAGTAATTTGCCACGACGTGTATTAGGTAATAACACTAAACCTGCATCACCTTTTTGTTTGATGGTTTCAACCATGCTTTGTGCATAGTCTTCAATAATGCGATCGTCTGGTTTGCCTTCTAATTGGAAAACCGCTGTTGCACCTAATTTAAAGGCAAGCGCACTTTGTTCATCATTTAAGGTAAATACATTAATAGATTGACCTACTGAAGAAGCGCCACCCATTAATTCTGGTAAACGGGAAAGTGCATCACTAAATACCCAAACAGTTGAAAACTGACTCATAACTCCCCCTATTACTTAAGAATTTTACGTAAATGTTCTGCCAGCTCAGCAATCTGATCGTCACCATCACCTTCAATAATGATGCGTTGACGCACTTTCTGTTTTGGTGCCGCGACTTTTTGCTCTGAACGCGCAGTAATCACATCCAGACCAAGATCGGCAACACTCCATTGCTGAACAGGTTTTTTGGCAGCGCCAAGAATGGCTTTCATCGAAGGAATTTGAGGTGTGTTAATGTCAGTAGACACCGCAATGACAGCAGGTAATGGAATGGTCAGTGTTTCAATTTCATTTTCTAATTCACGTTCAACGGTTATTGAGTCATTAGAGAGAGAAACAATTTTATTAATGCCATTGATTGCAGGGATATTTAAAATTTCACCCACCAGCAAGCTAACTTGTTGTGAACTGAGATCTGCAGAGCCGTCACCGCAAAGAATTAAGTCATAACCTTTTTTAGTCGCCGCCGCAGCCAGTGCAACCGCCGTTTGATAAGGCAGAGAGGCTTCAAATTGCTCATCAACCACAACAACTAAATCGTCAGCGCCGCGAGAAAGAACGTCTTTACGTGCTTTCGCATTTGTCAGAGCTTTACCACCCACACTCATTGCCGTGATTTGAATACCATCAAGTTGCGTCTTAAGCTGATTAGCGGCTTCAATCGCATTTAAATCATATTGGCTAATTTTGGTATTAGCGCGAGAAAAATCTAGCGAACTGTCCGCGCTATTTACCGTAATATCCTGCTCATCGGGAACACTCTTGTAACATGTAATAATATTCATTACATCTCCTGAAATTAATAAATAATGTCATTTACTCTGGCAATGTAATATAGAATTAACATAATTAAGTGATTAAAAAATTAAACCTAGGTCACCAATATTGAACATTATTAAATAAAGAAGAGATAGCGTTCAATATTGCTAAATACATCACCAATATTGAAATTAGTTTTAATTGAAGTGTTCAACTTTCAATATTGCTACTTCGATCAACAATATTGAACATAATAAATATAACGGTATTTAACATTCAATATTGCCACTCAGATCAACAATATTGAAAGACGGAATATAACAAGCCGATTACATATAATGCAATATCAATAATTATCAATAAGTTATAATGAAAACAAAACGTTATAAACCGTAACATAAAATCGACAAAAAGAATAGTGTGAAGTGAATAACAGAATAGATTTCTTATAATATCCATTATTCTTCATCATTAATGAATTTGTGAATTAGCCAATGACTTTATTTTTCTATTATGATGAATCACCAATAGACAAAATATTCATAAATAAACTTAACTGTTTTATTAGTTATTAGGAATTAACACTACTTAAACTTCTGCGCTAAATATATTTGGAAAATTTACCTATGAGCAAAGATAATAAAAAGGCAGGAATAGAACCGAAGGTTTTTTTTCCGCCATTAATCATTGTTGGTATTTTATGTTGGTTAACGGTTCGCGATCTTGATGCTTCAAATGAAGTGATTAATGCCGTATTCAGCTATGTTACCAATGTCTGGGGTTGGGCCTTTGAATGGTACATGGTTATCATGTTCGGGGGTTGGTTTTGGTTGGTCTTCGGTCGTTATGCCAATAAACGTCTAGGGGAAGACAAACCTGAATTTAGTACCGCAAGCTGGATCTTTATGATGTTTGCGTCTTGTACTTCTGCTGCCGTCCTTTTCTGGGGTTCGATTGAAATATACTACTACATTTCAAGCCCACCTTTTGGGATGGAAGGTTATTCGACTCAAGCTAAAGAAATTGGCCTTGCTTATAGCTTGTTCCACTGGGGTCCTCTACCTTGGGCAACGTATAGTTTTCTTTCTGTTGCATTCGCTTACTTCTTCTTTGTTCGCAAAATGGAAGTTATCCGTCCAAGTAGTACCTTAACCCCATTGGTAGGTGAAAAACACGTTAATGGCTTATTCGGTACTATTGTTGATAATTTCTACTTAGTCGCCTTAATTTTAGCCATGGGGACAAGTCTTGGGTTAGCCACACCGCTTGTCACTGAGTGTATTCAATACTTATTTGGTATTCCTCATACCCTACAATTAGATGCCATCATTATCTCTTGCTGGATCTTATTAAACGCAATTTGCGTGGCATTTGGTCTGCAAAAAGGGGTGAAGATCGCCAGTGATGTGCGTACTTACCTGAGTTTCTTAATGTTGGGTTGGGTGTTTATCGTTGGTGGTGCGAGCTTTATCGTCAATTATTTTACCGATTCTGTCGGTACATTGTTGATGTATATGCCTCGTATGCTGTTCTATACAGACCCTATCGGTAAAGGTGGATTCCCTCAAGGCTGGACTGTCTTCTATTGGGCATGGTGGGTTATTTACGCCATCCAAATGAGTATCTTCTTAGCACGTATCTCTAAAGGCCGTACTGTTCGTGAACTGTGTTTAGGAATGGTTGCAGGCTTAACCGCAGGAACTTGGTTAATTTGGACAATCCTTGGTGGTAACACCTTACAACTGATTGACCAAAATATTCTCAATATTCCACAACTGATTGAGCAATATGGTGTTCCACGCGCCATTATCGAAACATGGGCGGCATTACCACTGAGTACAGCGACAATGTGGGGCTTCTTTATTCTCTGCTTTATTGCCACTGTCACCTTAATTAACGCCTGCTCTTACACACTAGCAATGTCCACTTGTCGCTCTATGAAAGAAGGCTCTGAGCCACCTTTATTAGTGCGTATCGGCTGGTCTGTGCTGGTCGGTATTATCGGCATCATCCTATTAGCACTTGGGGGTTTAAAACCTATTCAAACCGCCATTATCGCCGGAGGATGCCCACTATTTTTCGTCAATATCATGGTCACCTTGTCCTTTATTAAAGATGCAAAAGTACATTGGAAAGACTGATCCGCTATACGCAAAGAATGACATATTAAGAGGTTATTAACATGGATTTTAGATTGAATGATGAGCAGGAACTGTTTGTTGACGGTGTCCGCGAATTAATGGCCAGTGAAAACTGGGAAGCTTATTTCGCTGAGTGTGATCGCGAAAGTAAATACCCAGAACGTTTTGTCAAAGCCTTAGCGGATATGGAAATCGACAATCTGCTTATCCCTGAAGAGCACGGCGGCTTAAATGCAGGTTTTGTTACTGTTGCTGCAATCTGGATGGAATTAGGTCGTTTAGGTGCGCCAACTTACGTGCTTTATCAATTACCAGGTGGCTTTAACACCGTCTTACGTGAAGGGACTCAAGAGCAAATTGATAAAATCATGGCATTTCGTGGTACAGGTAAACAGATGTGGAACTCGGCTATCACTGAACCCGGTGCAGGCTCCGACGTTGGTAGCTTACAAACCACGTATACCCGTAAAAATGGCAAAGTTTACCTCAACGGTAGCAAATGCTTTATCACCAGTAGTGCCTATACCCCTTACATTGTTGTGATGAGTCGTGACTCAGCATCTCCAGATAAACCTATCTTTACTGAATGGTTTGTGGATATGAGTAAGCCGGGCATCAAAGTCAACAAGTTAGAAAAACTGGGTTTACGCATGGATAGCTGCTGTGAAATTACTTTCGATAACGTTGAACTTGAAGAAAAAGACATGTTTGGCCGTGAAGGTAACGGCTTTAACCGTGTGAAAGAAGAGTTCGATCACGAACGTTTCTTAGTGGCTCTCACTAACTACGGTACAGCAATGTGTGCATTCGAAGATGCCGCTCGTTATGCCAACCAGCGTGTGCAATTTGGCGAAGCTATCGGCCGTTTCCAATTAATTCAAGAAAAATTCGCACATATGGCGATCAAACTCAATTCAATGCGCAACATGTTATATGAAACTGCATGGAAGAGTGACAACAACTTAATCACTTCTGGTGATGCGGCTATGTGTAAATACTTCTGTGCAAATGCCGCGTTTGAAGTAGTTGATAGTGCAATGCAAGTGCTTGGTGGTGTCGGTATTGCTGGCGAGCACCGTATTTCTCGTTTCTGGCGTGACCTTCGTGTTGACCGTGTATCTGGTGGTTCTGATGAAATGCAGATCCTGACATTAGGACGTTCAGTACTTAAACAGTATCGCTAATTAATCACGAAAACTCTCTCATGATTAGGTGAGAGAGTATTCACTAAACCACTTACGAGGTGACGCTATGACAGAACATTTACCAATGCCACAATTCGGCCCACTTTCAGGGGTTCGTGTTGTGTTTTCAGGAATTGAAATTGCAGGGCCATTTGCAGGACAAATGTTTGCAGAATGGGGTGCTGAAGTGATTTGGATTGAAAACGTTGCATGGGCTGACACCATTCGCGTTCAACCTCACTATCCCCAACTTTCCCGACGCAATCTTCATGCGCTATCGTTAAATATCTTTAAAGACGAAGGTCGTGATGCGTTCTTAAAATTAATGGAAACAACCGACATCTTTATCGAAGCCAGTAAAGGCCCTGCCTTTGCACGCCGTGGCATTACTGATGAAGTATTGTGGGAGCATAATCCTAAATTGGTTATTGCGCATTTATCGGGTTTTGGTCAATACGGCGATCCGCAATATACCAACCTACCCGCTTATAACACCATCGCTCAGGCCTTTAGTGGTTACCTGATCCAAAACGGTGACAAAGATCAGCCGATGCCAGCCTTCCCTTATACCGCAGACTATTTCTCAGGGATGACAGCAACCACATCCGCATTAGCTGCACTGTATAAAGTCCAACAGACAGGCAAAGGCGAAAGTATTGATATTGCTATGTATGAAGTGATGTTGCGTATGGGGCAATACTTCATGATGGATTATTTCAATGGTGGTGAAATCTGCCCTCGAATGACCAAAGGGAAAGATCCGTACTACGCAGGCTGTGGGCTTTACCGTTGCCAAGATGGTTTTATCGTGATGGAAGTTGTCGGTATCACTCAAATTGAAGAAATTTTCAAAGATATCGGCCTTGCTTATCTTTTAGGTACACCTGAAGTGCCAGAAGGTACTCAACTTATTCACCGTATTAATTGCCCTCATGGTCAATTATTTGAAGACAAGTTAGACGAATGGTTAGCAAAACAACCGATCACTGAGGTTCTTAAACGACTTTCAGAGCTTAATATTGCCAGTGCCAAAGTACTGACTATTCCTGAGCTTGAAGACAATCCGCAATATATCGCGCGTGAATCGATCACCGAATGGCAAACCATGAATGGCGAAACCTGCAAAGGGCCAAATGTGATGCCGAAATTTAAAAATAACCCAGGAAAAATCTGGCGTGGAATGCCATCTCACGGCATGGACACTGACGCAATTTTGAAAAATATCGGTTATAGCGACGAACAAATCAGGGGGCTGGTCGATAAGGGACTGGCTAAAATTGTAAAGTAACACTGTAAAATTCAGGCGCTGTATAGACATAAAACACGTCTGAATTTACAGCGAAAGAATAGGGTAATAGTTTAATGGATGTGATTGGCAAACAAAACTTACGTCAAATGTGGGATGATTTGGCAGAGGTTTATGGCACAAAAACAGCGCTAATTTTTGAATCCGCACAAGGACACGTGAGACAATTTAGCTACAGTGAATTAAATGAAGAGATAAATAGAACCGCGAATCTTTTCCATGCTGGTGGCATAAAAAAAGGCGATCACGTTGCCTTACATCTTGATAACTGTCCTGAATTTTTCTTTTGCTGGTTTGGGTTAGCAAAAATAGGCGCTGTTATGGTGCCCATTAATGCGCGCTTTATGTATGAAGAGAGCGCATGGATAATCAATCATTGCCAAGCTCATTACGTGGTAACACGCGATAATTTCTATCCTATTTATCAACCTATGTTGCAGGATGAACAAAATCCTTTAACTCAGTTGTTTTTAATAACAGAAAACACGTTTCCTACTGAGAAAGGGGTTATTGATTTTCTAAAAGAGAAAGCCAAGCACCCTGTTACGCTTAATCATCACACCCCATTAAGTGTGGATGACACTGCTGAAATTCTTTTTACCTCAGGAACGACCTCTCAACCCAAAGGCGTCGTTATCACTCACTATAACTTACGCTTTGCGGGTTATTACTCATCATGGCAAAACGCATTACGAGAAGACGATATTTTTCTTACCGTTATGCCTGCATTTCATATTGATTGCCAATGTACGGCATCACTGCCTGCCTTTTCTGTGGGCGCCACCTTTGTTTTACTCGAAAAGTACAGTGCTAGAGCCTTTTGGAAACAGATCCTTAAGTATCAAGCAACCGTAACAGAATGCATCCCCATGATGATGAGAACTTTAATGACACAACCTGTTTCATCAGAAGAAAAACAACACAAATTACGCGAAGTGATGTTCTATCTCAATCTCGCAGATGAAGAAAAAGACGCTTTCATTGAGCGCTTTAACGTGCGATTACTCACCTCTTACGGCATGACAGAAACTATAGTGGGTTTAATCGGTGATAGACCTGGCGATAAACGCCGTTGGCCCTCCATTGGTAGACCCGGTTTTTGCTATCAAGCCCAAATCAGAGACAAACAAAACAACGAAGTCCCTGATGGGGTTGTAGGCGAAATTTGTGTAAAAGGCGAGCCTGGAAAAACCTTATTCAAAGAGTATTACAACCGACCCGATGCTACAGCAAAAGCACTAGAGCCAGAAGGTTGGTTACATACTGGTGATTATGGTTACCGTGACGATGAAGGTTTTTTTTATTTCGTTGATCGCAGTTGCAATATGATCAAACGCGGTGGCGAGAATGTCTCTTGTGTTGAGATTGAAAACATCATTTCTTCGCATCCTAAAATTCAAGATGTGGCGGTAATTGGTGTACCTGACAATATTCGTGATGAAGCGATTAAAGCTTTTGTGGTACTGGTTGAAAATGAGACCTTGAGTGAAGAAGAGTTCTTCCATTTCTGTGAGCAAAATATGGCGAAGTTTAAAATCCCCTCTGAAGTTGAATTTAGAGATGGCTTGCCTCGTAATTGCTCAGGAAAAGTGATTAAAAAGCATTTGAAATAAGGCATAGGTAAGTTTAACCACAAATTAATAACCTCAATCATAAATGCTTATTTTTGATGACGAAAAGGAATACAACATGAGCCAGTCATTACACCTAACAACTCGTGGTTCTGTACTTGAAATTGTATTAGATAGACCCAAAGCCAATGCTATTGATGCGAAAACCAGCCATGAAATGGGCGAAGTTTTCCTGCGTTTTCGTGATGATCCGAACTTACGTGTCGCGATTATTACAGGTGCAGGTGAACGCTTTTTCTCCGCAGGCTGGGATTTAAAAGCGGCGGCTGAAGGTGAAGCCCCTGACGCTGATTTCGGTGCGGGTGGTTTTGCGGGTTTAACCGAGCTTTTCAATCTAGATAAACCTGTTATTGCTGCAGTTAACGGCTATGCTTTTGGTGGTGGATTTGAATTAGCACTCGCTGCCGACATGATGGTCTGCTCAGACAATGCTTCTTTTGCGTTACCTGAAGCACAACTAGGCATTGTGCCTGACAGTGGTGGCGTATTGCGTTTACCTAAACGTTTACCCCCTGCTATCGTCAATGAAATGCTAATGACCGGCCGTCGCATGAATGCGGACGAAGCATTACGTTGGGGCATTGCAAATCGTGTTGTCAGTGGCGCTGAATTAATGGATAGCGCTCGCGAGCTGGCTGATCAAATCGCTAATAGCGCACCACTAGCTGTGGCTGCTTTAAAAGAAATTTATCGCGCTACCAGCGAACTTTCCATTGAAGATGGCTACAAATTAATGCGCAGTGGTGTATTAAAACATTATCCAAGTGTTCTCCATTCAGAAGATGCCACAGAAGGGCCACTTGCCTTTGCGGAGAAACGTGCACCTGAATGGAAAGGTCGGTAATGATCTAGTGTTTCGATAATACAACAAAGAGGAAAACGGATGAGTATCTACGCGTTTGAAGGCCTTGTTCCTGTGGTACATCCAACGGCCTATATTCACCCTTCAGCCGTATTAATTGGCGATGTGATGATTGGTGCAGGTGTTTATATCGGCCCGCTCGCTTCACTCAGAGGGGATTATGGGCGCTTGATTGTTGAAGCAGGTGCCAACCTTCAAGACGGTTGTATCATGCACGGTTATACCGATATGGATACCATTGTTAGAGAAAATGGACATATTGGGCACGGTGCCATTCTTCATAGTTGTATTATCGGGCGTGATAGCCTAATCGGCATGAATAGCGTCATTATGGATGGTGCAGTGATTGGTGACGAAAGCATTGTCGCTGCAATGAGCTTTGTAAAAGCGGGTTTTCAAGGACAACCTCGCCAAATGTTAATGGGCAGCCCAGCCAAACATTTCCGTGATATTACCGACCAAGATATGGAATGGAAACGGATGAACACTCGTGAATACCAAGATTTAGCGGTACGTTGTCGTCAAAGCTTAGTTGAAACCACGCCATTAACTACTCCTGAACCTAATCGTCCGCGTTTACGTGGGATAACAGACGTTAAACCGAAAGGTCAGTAACAAGTAGCGACAGGTGCCATAGCGCCTGTCGTACTCTCTTTATCGTTAGATCAAACATGATCTATTAGCGTCGCTGTGATTTTGACAACATCCATTGCCATTTTTGCTCATGGTTTAATCCATGAGGGATCATGCTGGCTAATTTTTCAGGTGAGCTTTGACTACTTTTGCCTTGTACATGACCTTTTAAGCGTGAATAAAGCTGAGGATCGATATGACTGACTTTGATCATTCGTTGGCATTGGCAACCTCGGCCTTCAAGCTGATTAGGAACACTTTTTGTTTCACACTCAATTTCTTTTACATCAGAAAGAATGTAAGAAACGATATTAATCGCATTGCATTGAGGGATATCGAATTTTTTCGCGATCTCTTTTGCACTTACCCAACGCTCTTGCTCTTGAACCCAATCAGCAATAGACAGATAGAGTGGCTTATTCATGTATTCTTCACACATATTTACTCCAGTATCACAAATAAAGTTTTATTTATCGCTAAATAAAGATAATAACTGAATATGTTAATTATCATTGCACCGCGGAGTATCGGTTTTCCCTGTTAATTAGGTAATTTAACTACCCCATTAATATAATATTAGTTTTTTAACAACCAAACTCTTTAATTAACACGCCCGTCACAATTTATTATTTTGTTATTAAAACCAAAGTAATAACAATTAAACTGAGTAAAAACAAAAAAACAATTAAATTTAAAAAATATAAAAAAATCGTAACAAACAAAATATAATGGATTGATATATAACTTATTTATAATAACAAAATAAAAAACATAGATTATATTAATAATCCATTTATAGACTAACATTATAGTAATAGATCTGAATTTAGATTGCCAGAAAGGTGGCTTATTATTAGATGTAAATCAATATTCGTTTATTTTAAGCTATATTAACCTAGTTATTAATACATTAGTAAAAATGAAGATTAATAACTCCATATACCAAATTTGATAAATTAAGTGCTATATAGCGCTATAGCACTTAATCTCATATTATTAATTTGATTATAAAAAACGACGTTCGAATGCTGTTTGCCAATCATCCGAAAATCTATTTACTGCATCATCGACAACCGGTGAGCGAATAATGGAGTAAGCAAGCTCAATCGGTAATGTCACCGAAGAAGCGCCAGCTAATAAACAATCGACCACTTGGCGTGGCGTTTTAAAACTCGCGGCGAGGATTTTGGTCGGTAAATTATGCATGGTGATCAAAGTTTGTAACTCTTTAACCACTCTTACCCCATCAGAGCCTTGCCTATCCATTCTATGTACATAAGGAGCAATATAATCTGCCCCTGCTAATGCTGCCATTAAACCTTGTGAGACACTGTAAATTGCCGTGCCTAATACCAACATATTTTTTTGTTTTAATTGTTTAATGGCGACCAAACCCGCTTCAGTAACTGGAATTTTAATCACCGTATTATCAGCAATATTGCCAATACGTAGCGCTTCTTCAATCATAGTATCGACATCACTGGCAATCACTTGTGCAAATACGCGCCCTTTACCACCCATTGCCGCTTTTAATTCAGGTAACAGGGTTTCGATATTTTGTGCCGATTTAGCAATAATGGAAGGATTGGTGGTGACACCTGCAATAGGAAGAACTTGAGAGAGTTTTCTGACTTCTTCGATATCCGCGGTATCTAAATAGATTTCCATAATCGCACCTCAATGATGTTGGTTTTAAGCTAAATAATTATAGGTATAACATAGAAAATAACATTGTAAGCGGTCGATTTCTAGTCAATTTAATGAAAATAGCGCCCATGAAAAGGCGCTATTGATTAAATATCAACAATAAATAACCGTTATTTTTATTTAATAAATAAAAAACTAATCTAAACTTAGATTTTAAATTAAATAGATTAGTTTTTAAATTCTGCATCAATAACTTGATAAAATGCATTCTTTGTATCGGCGATATCCCAGACACCTAAAATAACCTGATAACCTGAACGCTCTGGTATATTACAATTTATCTCTACGGTTTCTTTTGGTATTTCACCATTATCATTTTGTTGGCAGAATGGTGTTAAATCAAAATCATCACGAGTCAGCGGTTTATTAACATCCCACCCTGGTTTAGTAATAAAAAACCGCCATGATTTTGTGCTGTGCTTCGCAGTTAATGTCCATTTAAATGTATTCTCTCCACTTTTCATTGCTACTTTATGCCAGCGATCAGCACTTTGTTCATTTAACTCAGAAAATGCCGCATTTCCACCACTGGCAATTTTACCATCAACAGGCCCTTCTTGAGGAAATTTGTTAGGCCCTTCAATTGATTGAGGTTCATACTGTATTGAACCACAGTTTTTATTTAAATTGTTTCCTTTTGATGAACAAAGAAAAGCTCTGCTAGGTGGCACATCAATATAGCCATGTTTTAGCGTTACATCAGCTGACGCTGTTGAAATAAAACCCGCTGATGATAATAATAACGTCGCAGTAAATACCATAAGTTTATTTTTCTTCATAATAAAGCCTCATAATTATTAATAAGTATTTTTAAATATAATGATTGCATCAATCACAATATATACTAGTCAAAAAAAGATAATTAAATATTCATTTATTTATATTTGTGAGCGATATCGATATTTAATTTAATATTAAAATGGAACTAAAACAGTCATTTAATATTTATTAAATGACTATTAATAATAAAAACAATAAATAAATTTATTTTTAATACTTTATTTTATCTTTTATTAAAAAGATTCAAATTATCGGTATGAAGTAAAAACAACCCAAATGAGACAAGAAAACTGTCTCACTGAGTTGTATGTTTTGGGTTTACTCAAAAAATACGAAAATCTCCTTGAGATATTGCCGAACGATTCAAATCGGCAATTTGTATTTGAAAATCAATATAACCTATCTTTCAGTTTATCTTGAATCACTTGACGTCTAGGCTTTCTCGTTTAAATGTGACGATAGTTTGTTCTCCATTCTATTATATTGATTTTTGGGATGGTAATTCGACCACTCACTTTTTCCAAAAATTTCCTCATGAGATATTTTTTTACCATCACGGTAAAATATCAGGTTGGAGCGAACTTCGGGAAGGTCTCTATGTCGGTATAACCAACGAAGTTCACTGGATGTTATACTCGCCCCGTGTCCTTCTTTTGATATAACCACACCAATATCATCTCCAATGAGATCGGTCATAAAATGAAGCGGTTTTTTTCTGACTAGCAGCTGAAACTCCAGCCCGGCTTTACTGGTCTTTTTCCATAAAGGAACCCCAAATTGCATTGCTTTCCATGGTTCTGATATAAGTTTAGTCGCCTCATCCTGATCTATGACATTGTATTTCTCATGAGAAGAAATAAATTGTCTGAATTGAATGGCTCGCTCAGGATCGTTTAACTGTTTTTTTATCATTTTGTTATCAGAATACTCCTTAGGCTTGCTAACATCCCAGACAGCATTAGTGATATCATTTTGAATGATAATATTAGTTTTCTCTTTCACCTTCCGGAAAGATTGTCTAATGAATTTCAAAATATTTTTAGTAGATGGTGGTTCAATCGCTTCTATTCTTTTAAAGCCGGAAGAGCTCAACGCAGATAAAGATTTCTCTCGAGGCTTATCTAAGCCATAAAGAATATCTCCCCTTTGAAATATTTCTGTCAAAGGTGTGCCATTTGGTATGGAGTCAATAGTTGGCATTCGCCCATCAGGATCATGAAGAGTCACTGGGTTATTACGTACCATTCGGTATAAATTTAGCCCATCAATCGTACCGGCGGGGTCGGCACTTAACCAACGACCAATCCACGGCTGATAATAACGGTAACCGTAGTAATACATTCCTGTAGAATCTTTTTCTTTCCCTGAATAACGAATGGTTTTGTAATCCGCCTCTACCGCATTTTCGCTGGACCAAATGGCTGTACCCCCATAAGGGTAATATTCCTCATAACTGACTAATTTCCCTTGACCGTCCGTTTCTAATCCGCTGTTGCCAATACCATCATCATAGCTATAACGCAGTGAGTTATTTTCAATTTCTTTCGGTGAGCCAATCTCCCAACACAATGCCCTGACTTTTGCACTGATACCCGCGTTAATTTGAACGACAGCATATTTCTCTGTAATAGCACTTGCACTCACCTCCCATTGTTCAATATTCGGTAAATAGTGCGTAGTGACTTTTTCTAAATCACCGTCAGCAACTTTGCGCCCGCGTATTTTCGTCATACGTTGGCTCGCACTGTTATATTGATAGGTTTCGCCCTCAGACAAATGCCCACTTTCCATTATCTCTTTGGTGGCTTTCAGATGATTACGGTTATCCCAAATAATGGCATCCCCATTAAGAAGTTGGGTTAAATTACCACTCTCATCAAAATAGCTATCCACGTTTTTTGGATCTGAACATTGTGACTTTAATAAGGCGCGATTGGTTTTATTTGAAACGGTAATATCTTGAGTAAAACTTTGTTGCGCAATAGCTGAGTGATGGCGAATTTGCGTTAAATTACCGCTTCTGTCATAAGCGTATAAGCGGGTGTAATTAGTATAGCTTTGTGCATCTTTCACTAACGTAGTAATTGGCTGAGATTGCATTGAAGCAGGCGTTTGTTGATTGGCGGATTCACGCCCTGTTGCACTGACCAATTGATACAGTGAATCATAAATATAGCGATTTTCAGGCACCACTTTCTGATTGCGCCAATAACGCGTTGCTTCTGCATCATTTTTCAAACAAATAATGTTGCCCACCGGATCATACTCATAACGCAGATCTTGCATGACCTTCGCCCCTAACGCATGACCTTGAGGGCGCTCTGTTTTAATATGCAATAAACGTTGTGTTTCTGGCTCATATTCATAAGTGGTGACCAAGCCATTACCCTGCTCTTCACGCAGTTTTTGCCCCGCAGCTGAGTAGGTTAAAGCACGTAAAATCGCTTGCTCTGATTGTCCTTTTAACGTCAACCAAGTTTGTTTTACAAAGCCTGCAATATCATAGGCAATACGGCGTTTATTTCCCTTTGCATCGGTTTCTTCTAATACAGCACCTGTCGCATCATAAGTATATTGAGTAGTAAATTTTTCAGCTTGTTGAATGTCATTTACTTCACGACTTGAATTCCAGTCAATAACACTCCCCATATAAAATTGTTGCGTTTCTGCAATAGCATGCCCCAAGAGAGAATAATTTCCATATGTTTTTTTACCTGCCGTATCAAAGTGTTCAATACATTTTCCAACTTGGTTGGTATCGATTAACTCACTCGCGTTTCCTTGTCCCCATTTAAATTTTTGAATAACCTTCGTGTCTGAATTCCCTAATTTTCCTTCTTCTACTTTCTCTAAATATCGTTCAAACCCAGACTCACTATATTTATAGATTGTGACCGTTCCTTTGGCATTAATCTGCTGTGCAGCCGTGCCTTCAATATCATTGAGATTAAAGCTATTCCCATTATCAACCCCTTGAGATAAAGTAATGGCGCCACCTAAGCTTATGGTTTGTTGAATATTAGGTTGAATAGAGGTGTCTGACTGTTGTGCGTCATACAGTCTTGCATCAATGCTGCGTTCTAAATAACCACGCGCATGATACTGATGGCGCGTAATGCGTTCATCGGTTTTATCCAGTGAATCAGGATGACGACAATAACTAATCTCACGAATGGATGATCCACGATTATCATGAACCACAACAGTCGGGGTTCGTGTATATAATTGTTGATTTAACATATTTCTATAATTCCTTAGTTTGCATGTTTTTTATTATCTAGCGCATTGGTACCGAGCTAACTTTTTGTTGCCAATATTTCTGCCACCGCTTTTTTATCGGTATTACATTTCTCTAATACCAACATTAAACGCGCCACATAATCAGGATAATCCCCCCACACTTGCACATTAAAAAACGGCGCGGAACAGGGCTGTAATAAGTGTGTTGGTACAAATTTATCTGGCGCTTTAACGACGGTTAAGGGTGTTTTGCTGCAACTGGATAACAGCGTCAGGCACAGACTCATTAGCACAAGGCGCTTGAGCCAAAATTTGCCGTAACTCTTGGCGTATCGCATGATTTTCTTCCTCTAAATAGTGTTGCTCCTTTTGTTGACGCGTTAATGTTTCTGACATTTTTTCGGCTTGTTGATGCCATTGCACTAATTGTGATTGCAACGTGCTTTGTTGATATTCAAGCTGACTATTTTGCTCAGAAAGTCGACTTATTTGGTTATGTTGATAACGAATAACTAGCAATGTAACGACGACAATGAGCGCTCCCCCACCCTTAACCCCCAAACGTAAAAAAGTGCTTATATTCATGGGTATGACTCACGGCATAATTCGTAATGGGGCCCATCGCGAAATGAAACCCAATTTCCCCCCCAATTAATTGAAACACCTAATTGGGAAGATGCTTGTTTCATGGCTTTTGATACTGATTCAAATGCAGACCAATCTTGCCAAGGGATCGCACCATTTACTAATGGCACAATATCAACTGCATGGCCCGTTAAATGGCGACTATTCAGTGTTTTGCTTTTGCCCTCTTTTATGAGTGCTTTTTGACGTTCTAATGAACGAACGCCTTCAATCACCACAAAATCATATTTACTCAATGTCAATGCCAAATGGACAACGCGGACAAGATCTTGATGTACATCCTTTAGGTTATTTTGGCTTCGTTGACTCAATGTATAAGTATTCATTTCGGCTCCTTAAGGTTGTTCACACCAAAAATACGGTGCCACAACCAAATCAGTGTTGTACTCCCCATTGAGCCAAAAAGTCCTGCAATCATGTAAGACATATAACGACTTGCACCACTTTCAAAACTTAACAAGCCCCCCAATAGTCCAGTAAAAACCGAGATAACCACTTGGCTTGTAATTCCACACCAAGACCACTTTATTTGTTTCTGTTTTATTTCCATTAAATACCTCACGATACCTCCCCAGGCTGAAAATCCACCGATAATCATCCAAGCGAGTGCATCACTTTCAGATGGGATTGCGACCAGCATAATAAAATTCCTACGTTAAGCGGGTTAGAGAGAGAAGAGTCAATAACCCGCATTTCATCACCTTATGTTAAAGTGTCATTTTCATCTTCCTGCACAATAAACCAAGGTGTCACAAGGGTATTACGCTGATAACCTTTGGCAGTAATAACCCGATATAAACGCCCCAATGCGTCATAGTAGTGAGTATCAGCAAAACGATTTTGCTGAGCTGAACTATCAGCAAGATAACGCCAGTCATTAAGAAAGTAAGGTTGATAAACTCGCTTTACATTCCCTTTGTTGTCATATTCTGTTTCGCCTGAAATAGCCCAACGAATCGTGGTGCTCTTTTGTTGCGCTCTCTGATTTTTATCAACCCTCAGTGTGGCATTATCGCTACGTAAAAAGGCTTCACCGGCTTCTACTCTGATAGAGGTTTGCAGTAAGCGACCAAAACCATCACTAAAAGCAATTTGCTGGCGAATTTGCTGCAGTGAGTCACTGTCATAACGGTCTGTCATGATTTGCAATGCATGAGGCGGTAATTTTGCTGATGTTGACATCCAGCTATCTGTCACATACACAAAACCCGTTGCAATCGGCAGTGGCGAGGTTAATGCTAAAGCACCATCGATGGTTGTCGGCATAGTAAACGCTTTATCGCTATAACCGCTTTGTTTGCCGTCTTCCGTTCCTGAAAAACGCGTCGTCGTCACACGACCTAAACCATCAAAAGTGACTTGATGAATATTATGATTGGCATCAGTAATCGAATTAGGCGATAAAAAACGCCAATCGTAAGAGAGATGGAAATCTTGTGTATTTAAGGGTGATTCTTTGCCTATGAGTGCACAAAATTGCTTATCCCATAGTAAGTTATATTCACAGGACAATGCAGATTTCTTATAAATCAGAGGCTTATAAAATTGTACTAATGAACCATATTGGATAATACCTAACAATGGTTTCACCCACAGCGTTTTGCCTTTTTCTGACTCATCAGCAAATAAATACGCTTTTTGCTGATAACCTGCATTTTTCATAATGTTATCCAGTTTTAAATTTGGATAAGGATGTGAAATAGCGTTTGCTGTTTCTTCATCTAATTCCGCCGTTTCGCTATAGGCCAAACGCACAGGGAAATCAGGTTCTGATAATGTCGCTTTACCTTCAGCATCCATATAAGCAAGCTGCTGTTGCCCTACAAAGACTGATCCTGCTTTTTGTGTCAGCAAATTATTGGCTGCTAATAAGGCTTCGACACTTAATCCTTCTTTCGGCTGTTTTTCTGCTCCCAATGTCCAAATGTCTTGACGACTCGCATTAGTAATCGCGAGCTGATAAACCTGTTTTTCAGGATGAACAAGATGATGGCAAGTTTGACGCGATAAACTCAAACATAGTGTCTGTTGTTGTTCGTCATAACTTGATGCCCATAACGTTTCTGGCAGGCTTTCGTAATGCTGATAAGGATTTTTCGCCCCCTTAGCGCGTCTTGGATAGTTAATCGAAACGGCTTTAGAAACAAAACCATAGTCGTCTTGCTCTAAGGTGATCTGTTGATGACAAACAGGATCAGAAGCAATACGCTCATAATGATAGACTCGACTTTCCACGGTAGACGGCATCACGACTGGCGAGCGCCCTTGCGCTTCAATTAAACGCACTTGTGGTCGTTGTTCAGTGACAGCATAAGGCACATCAGCAACCACTGCGTTATCTAACCCATAGATTTCTTTTCTGCGTAACTGACCTTGTAACCCACGCTCAAACCAATAGGCATGTTCCTGATAAATAGCATCATCACAGGCTTTTTCTGAGCTGCCTTCACCTTGTGTAAATCGAGGAGAAAACAGTGCAAATGCAGCATCGTCGCCTTGCCAAAACTCATCAGGCATTTGGGTATCAACGACGGATTTTCCTGTTAAAAACCATTGTCGAGTTAACGCACTTGGCGTTTTGTCTGCCAGATCTTCTTCACTTTTAAATGACTCTGCATTGGTCATTTCAACACAACCAAAACCACGAAACTCTTTTTCTATACCATCCCAGACACCATGACGATAGTGGTAAGTTTGTGTTAAACGGCTTTGCGTAATTTCATCAATAGTTTCAATTTTCCACAGCGTATGCAGTGCAAAAGGTAAATGGCTAACCGCTTTCTTTTTATTTTGTTGTTGACGAGCCAATTTCTCATCCAGCCAATATTGCGCTGAACTACGGTAGTGCAGAGTTTGAATCAAACCCATATTGTTATTAATCGATGTTAATAACCACGGTTTTTGATTTTGTAAAGAAAGCACCCAATGTTGTGGTGTTGGATACGATTTTGTCAGTAAAATACTGGCAATTCCTAAACCTTGCACATCAGCAACTTGTAATTGGCAATGGCTATCAAAACGTATCCCTTTAGGTAATGCGATATCATCACCACGCACAAATTGTTTCCCACTTTGGTTAAAATACACTTCTAAATGGGTCGATTGAGCGTAAATAATATCAGTGGTACCACTACCATCGAGATCCGCTAAATAGAGTTGATTAGGGTTGAATTTAAGGCGATCGGCAGAAAATCCAGGAATAGTGATGGGTAAACTGAATTTCCCCTCACCTAAATGAACCCAACATGTCAGACCTTGGTAATCCACTTTAATTAAATGTTGCTGACCTGAACCCAACACATCACTAAATGCCACTAAGGTACGACGATTGACGTTTTTAATGGGTAACGTTACGCCTTCAGCCTGCATCACCTCTTTGCTTTTTTTCCAACCTTGAGCAGAGCCAGCATAAAGACGAATACTACGAGGACCAATTAAGGCGAGATCAGCAAAACCACTGCCTGTTAATGAAGTCATTTCCGCTCTAGGATGAAAATATTCCACAGGTAATGCATCAAGTGGCACAAAATTCAGCCAACTTTCTGCTTTCGTTTCATCCTGAGTGTAATAACCATTGGCATGACCTTGTGTCACTAACCAATCCAGTTTTCCATCACCTGTTACATCCGTCAGCATGGCTGAGTTTCGTAATGATGGAATAATGGGGAGTTTTTTCGCTTTGTCCCAAGTGACCGCATTTGGGTTTTGCTTATCTTCTTTTCTGATGGGGGCGCGATACCACCAAGCGCCACTGTCTTGATACAACACACCTGCAAGCCCTTCACCCAATAAATCGACATATTGATAAGGCTGTTGTGGTGTAAAAGAAGCCAGTTCATCCAATGATTGCCATTGTGCTTGTTTAGTCGCACCTAGCATTTGCCAATCAAATTTCACAGGGGGCAATGTGACTAACGACTGAGCATCTTTATTATCGTTAAACGCAGATTGTTGCGCCGAAACTAAAATTGAACCCGATCCCGACTCGTCATAAGTCAGTGTTAATCGAGCAACTAACTCTGGAGTTTCTGCTAATGCAGCCTGTTTTTCCAAGCTTTCAAGACGGTGATACATCAACACTTGGCGGCATAAACGGCGAGTGCGTACTTCAAAACCGTAATGGAAAAGAGAAAAACAGTCTTTACGTAATGCCCATGCTGAATTGTTCTGCCATTGAGGATAAGTCGCTAACGCACTACTGCGTTCACCGTAATCAAACACCAGCACAAACAGGGCGTTTTTCGATAATGTATTATCGGATTTGACACAAGAAAAAACACGTTCACCCACCGGATTACCGTAATACACTTTCTCTAAATAACGTTGTGTATTGGCATTCACATGCGATTGAATTTCTTGTTGATCACACCCCTGTTCATCTTCAGCACGATAATGATATTCAATTTGTTCACCTGTTGCAGAAACAGACGCATTCAGGTTCCATTGCGCAATGTGCGCGCGGTTTTGGCTATCCACAATCTGTGCTGTTATTTCATAGCCGAACAAATGAGCATCACCGTTTGCATTCAGCATCACCCAAAACTGAGTAGGGATATTTGCAGGGACATTCTCCTCATGTAATGACCAAAACTCAAAACGACTAAAGCTTTTCTCAACACGAGAGCGATAAGTAATTACTTGATAGTGATGAGCAAGTTTTACGCCAAATAACTCATCCCGTTGCGCAATTTCAACTTCACCGTTCTTATTGATAATCGGCACAATCACTTCGCCATTAGCACCCACAAACTCATCTAATTGTGTATAAGTCGGTACGCCTTTTGAAGTACGACGACGGATCGACATCACACCGACAGACCAACCAAACCCAAATGCGCCGTTACCTGCTTGATTTTGATAGGTTAAGCTTAAAGAAGGGGCATAACCACGACCTTTACTAATAGGCAATGGTAAGCTAAAAGTGGCAGCACCATCAGGGCCGACTGCGCCCATATTGCCCGTTAACCCTGTGACTGCACCACCGCCTTTCGGTAAATTTGGAGCATCAAAGGCCAAGTTCTCTGAATTTTGCATGTAGAACTCCTGACAGGCTCCTTACGGAGCCTGTAATTAATTAAGATTTAGATAATTAACGAATGGTGTAATTAATATGGAGAATGATGTCGTTTAATGTCAGTAACATCTCTTTTTGCTTATCTGTTGCATCAGGGAAGCTTAAAGTCAGTGTACTGGTATCATCCACTGGTAAACCTTCAAATGGTAGATAACGATCATCATTAAAATTCAGTTGGAACTGACCGCTGTCATTCATGCCATGAGAAATCGCAATCGCACTACAGCCACGAGGTTTCACTGCACTACCACCATAATTCAGCACTGCACGAATATTCTGATAAGCACCTGTCAACATAGGTAATGTCACACTAATTTGTTTAACGCGACGCAATTTACCTAAATCAGCAGGATAATCTTTTCCTATTGCTAAGTCAGAGAGCTTAATAGAGGCTTGTAGCTGTCCGTCTTTTAAGCTAATACCATTTTCAGCCGTACCAAGCTGTGTTTTCGATTTGTTAATCACATCAGCGACTTGCTCAAAACCAAACTTATTGCTGCTTAAACCTTGATACACATCGGCCAACGACACAATCTTGGTGATTTCCAATACACGGTTATCTTTTTCAAAGTAGCTGTTTTCCATTTGGATCAGGTTATGCATTAAGCTTTCACCCGCCATCAAACCAGAATAGTTACCTTGCCATGCCCTTGGACGAATAAAGGTTTGTGTTTCACCTAAGTCGTACTGATAAGCCAATTCTGCCATACGACAACGAGAAACAGTTAAGTCGTAAAAAGGTTTATAAATCGCCATTAATTTACTGCGTAACCAGCTATACAGGGCTTTATTGGTAAACTTATTTTGCAAGAAGGTTAAGTGCTCTTGTGTTTGCTGTTGTTGTAACTTCATACTATCTAACTGCAGTTTCGCCGCTTGTCGACGAACCTCTAATGCGGCAAGTTGAGCATCAAACTGATCTAATTCGGATTGTGCGGTGTCACATAATGAGCCCCACTCTTCATAACGTCGACGATAAGACTCTGATTGACTTAATCTATCTGCGGAAATACGGGTGGCAGAACTTGATAATTGCAGAACAATTGATGTTGCATTAAAAATAGCGCCAAAACGTGATCCCCCGACAGCCATACCATAAATATTTGGCACAAGATCTGCAGCCGCTGCTGCCATATTGAGCCCTTGGCTTGCGGTATTTAACACAGAAGAGCTCAAATAGAGATCCATGGCTTGTTGTTCTCGTGTGCTAATATTCTGGTTATACAATTTTTTATAATAAGTAAGGCGTTTATCAGCACCTGAACGTAAATCCTGTAATGCTTTTTTATTATGCTCAAACTCTTCCAGCGTTTTCTGCTGGTATTTGATATTTTGCAGAATAATTTCGCTACCTTGAGTGATCAATAATTCAGACAATGCTTGTGCATCTTGGCGTTCTGTAATGCTAAAAAGTGAGCTACCAAATTGCATTAGCTGATTGACCACGGATTTTGCGCTATTTAAAATAACAGGGAAGCGCTGTGTTGGCATCACTGCATTTGGCAAACCACCACCACCTTGTGATTGATACACGGCAGCATTTTGCAGTGCTTTAGGATCTGCTGGTGTCGTATAAATTGGCAGTGACAACGGTTGTCCATCAATCGATAAATTGTGACGTAAATTAAATAAACGAGCTTTTAATATATCTCGATACTGCGCTAATTTTTCATTAATTTGCGGTAAAAAAACCGAAGTTAAGGTATTTGCAGTACGCGGTAACTCCCCATCGTCACACACTTCATGAATTACGCGTGTTGAGGTTGTTTTTGATGCTGCATCAATTAGTTTTGGTGCAGACCAAATAGCGTCACTGACTGATTCCGTTTCAGCACCTAACAGCTTCAGCGCCTGCACATACCACATTTTAGCTTCATTTAAAGAGTCTCGTTCAAGTAGACGATAAGCGCTGTCTCCCCTTGCCATAACAATATCGAGGTACTTCATAAACGTAGCCAGCTTATAGTGCATTGGATCAGCTTGTGCCACAGCATCAGGATCGGTTGAATCCAATTGGTCATTATCCCAAGCTATATCTGCTAACAATGGCTGCGAATTCCAAACACGATGAGTATGAGTATCACTATCAATATAACCAATTGGACTAAATACATAACGTAGCCAACGATTAGCTTCATCGTAATTTTGTCCTTCTAACATCACATTTGCTAACATCATTGGAGTGTAATAGAACAGTTCCCAAAAATAGAGGGCATTAGCACCATTAAAATCCATCGGTACGTCAGCACCTTCATCCAAAGCAGGTTCAGGTAGCCTCTGAGAACTTAATGTTAAAATAGCATCAATTCCTTTATTCGCACGTTTGACTAATTGGCGTGCAAATAACGTATTTAAACGTACTAACAAAGGTTTATTTGCTACTGTCATTGACATATATTGAGCATGTTTTCGATTTGTTTTTAAGCTAATAACACTTTCATTTATATTTTCCAATTCACTAACTTTGAAAGAACATAAGATTTCAGAAATAACTTTTTGTTTCTTATTAACCGCTATTACTTTTGTAGTTAATATTAATTCACCATCATCATTAAAATCACTTAGCGGCACATCAAGCTTAAGTACATTATTTTTACTATTGAAGCTATTACTGCCTTCATTTAAAGAAGTATTGGCTTTAGACCATTGTTCAAGAGAATAGGTGACTTTATTATCTGGATTAGAAGATAATGTTATCTTAATATCTTCAATCATTTCATCATCAGTATAGATAACTTTATTTAAATCACTCTCACTAATAGTCAATGGGTAAGATATCATTTTCCCATATGCACCCAGAAGCAAGTCACTCTTTGTTTCTCCTGAAACAGAAAAAAGAAATCTTGGCGTTTCTGTGTTTAAAAATTTTTGTAACGATACATCGCCTAACTCATTAGAAAGCGTAAAGGCGATTTCATTTTTCGATGTATAAGTTAATAAATTATTTGACTGTTTAGTGAAAAAAGCCAGTTCTACGTTATAGTCTTCTCCGTTATTAATATCTGAGCCTTTAATTATCGCATTTTTATTATTATCATAAATAAAGAAGTAAACTGTATCTGTATTAATATCAAAACCCAAATAATAACTATAATCAGTTTTTATATTAAAAGCCAAAGTTTCTAACTTACCGACACTACCAGAAGTATAAACAATATCCTCTAATATAGCCCCCTCTTTTAACAAACCTTTAAAAATATCTTTAATAGATGCAGGAGCAAGATGTCCATAATTAACATCACAGTTAATAAAAGCGGAAAGATAACAAGATAACATTTCATTTTTCGATTCTATACTTACGCCATTAATTAAACTGCCTGAAAGAGAAACATTTTTAGAGTCAGTCGTTTTTATATTATCAATAGGATCATGAGAAATAGAATAAGCAAATTTTCCTCTCAACATAAATTTGTTATTAACATTATTAATGGATTCTTTACCAACTATATCAAATTCAGATTTCACATTAATATAAATGTTTTCTGCATTTTCTTCATTTGAGTCCGATATATTAGAAAATATCATTTCATTATCAATAGAATAAACATTATACTCCTTATTTCCATCATCATAGGTATCCTTAGTGATATAAGTTAAAAAGTATAATTTATCAAGCTCTTGATCATAGCTTAAATGAAAATTCCCTTCTTTTTTCTCTATGATATTATTAGAAAATTGGAAATCAATAGGTGAACTCCAAGTTCCATCATAACGGATATGAGATAGATTTAAACTATAATGTGCCTGCTTAGAAATTGGTACAGACGTCGTTTTTTCTTTATTTTCAATTTCTCTATTCTCAACTTCTTTACGTTCAATCCAAGCAACATATAATCGATTATTAAAAATAACAGGGCGAATTAAATTATTGTAAGGGTTAGCACCATTCTCAATTTTCGTCCACTCAGTCCAGACATTGGATGCCATGACACCTTTTTTTATTTTACTATGATCTGCACTACGCCAATAATAACTTGCTTTTTCTGATGCATTATGACCAATAAAATAAGTCTTTCCATCTTCTAATGTCACACCATCATGGTAACCACTAATTACATCTAAATTAGCAATTTGTTCAAAAGAAGTTAAATATGTTTTAAATGCATCATCAATTGTATCACTGTTAATGCTATTTTGACTGATCGTCTGTAACAGCGTATCCATCATTTTAGTTTGACCAATACGTACTGTAGGATCAATATAATTTTCAGGATAATAAGTTAATAAAGAGATGCCACTCCAAGTGCTATAACGCTTATTATATTTATCCCAATCTATAAAAAATTGACGAGATTTAATAGATGTGTGATTAGCTTTCATATCTAAGGATAAAAATTCATTGATATATAGCTGTATACTTGCAATAGCTTGTTCTATCTTTGTGGTTTTTATTTCAGATGAGATCTTATTATCAATCAGTAAATAATAATAAACATCATCACTAGTTACTAAATTTAACTCACTAAACTGATTAATATAAAATGAACATAATGCAACACTCTTTTTTTCATCCATTTTATTTTTTAGTAAAATAGCTTGTTGAGCGTTTAATCCACTTTGTAAGTTTTTACTGACTCTATCCCAATTCAAATAATCTTCTTCTTTATTACCACTTATGGAAAATTTTAATTTAGTTAATAAATCAAAATTATTTGGTGTAATATTAAAAACTTTAACCATATCAATATAGCTAGAAATTTCTTTGATATTATCAAACTTAATCACATCATCAAGTTTCAATAGAGAGATTATTTGATTAATCACATCTTCACTAACTTTATATATTTTTGATAAAGTTGAAGCTCGATCTCTACCTATAATAATGTTTAACAGCTCCTCTTTATTACTTATTTTATCTAAATAAAAATGATGAAAATCAGATAAATCTTTTATTGACTTGATATTTGGAAGGATTATTTCATTACCAATCGCACGTTGCCCCCCCAATATATCTATCTCATCTTCATTTAAGCCTATTTTAGCAAAAATAGCGATCATTTGGCATAAATTTTGTATATAAGTAATAATATTATTTTTATCCTCTTGTGTTTTATCTTCCTTATTGATTAAATCAACAAAATTATAAATAGTTAAATTTAATGAAGCTGTAGATTCCAGAGTAATCCATACGGAACCAGCTTGCTTTAAAGAAGAAATATGAAAATAAGAAGATATTATAGGTAAATAAGATTCTAATATTGTCTGTGGATATAATAAGGCATTATTAACTAACTTAACATTCATTAATTCTTCAATAAGATTTTTTATTTCATTTGTATAGCGCAAATCATATTGATTTGCCGTCATTACATATAGTTCCGGAATATTCAATTTATAATCTTGAATAAACTTTAAATAATTATCTATTGTATAAATTAAATTAGCCGCATCATCCGATGAAGATTGTTGATTAATGGGTTTACTAAAAGGATCTGACAACATATCGAGTAATAAAGAAAGAGTATAAATATCTAGGCCATGTACTGTTGCCAATAAATATACTCGATATAACAGTGAAATATTTTCTATAGAACAAGTAAATTCCGTTGTTTTACCTGAAGCTAATTTCCACATAGCAGCAATACCAATATCATCGGCATGAAATGCTCTTTTTAAGGTATTAATACGTATAATATCATCTGGAGATGATGAATTAAAATCAAGTGCTTTATTATCTGCAATAAATTTTAATTCACCTAAAGGAGGAGAATTAAATAAAACATCAAATAGAGACAAGGAATTATTTAATGTGTTTTCATTAATATTAGCACCATTAAGCACTATAGATTGTTCAATATTAATATTGTATTTCTCCATAATATATTGCACATGAAGAATAGAGCGGATCACCTCAGAATCAATATTGTTATCATTATTTTTTGTTTTAATTAAAATAATTAAATTATCAACAGAGATCCCCGTTGCTTTATGCAAGCGAATAATTTTATTTAAGATCAACATGCCTTTTGAAGATAATTCATTATTTACTTTAAGTGTATTAAATAATGGTAATATTTCTTCTTCTGGAATAGAATAATATTCAGATAAGAATCTTAGATTATTTTTTAAACTAATATCCTTATTTCCGAAATTTTTCTCTACTAGTTCATCAATATTATTTTCAGAAATTACTTCTGTTAAAATAGTATATAACTCAGGAGAAATCGATGAAATAATTGTTGAGATCCATTCTGTATCCAAAATATCAAGAGAATCCTTAGCTTTCACTAATTTATCAACCAAGCCATCGTGTAATAATAATGTTTCTCGAATAGTTTGATAAGGTTGATGATAAGGATTTTCACCCATTGTACGGTGTGTTGCTAGTTCTTGAAATAAATCTTTATCATTACCTAATTTATATTGTAATGCTGTGGTTAATATTTGATTTGATAAAGACAGTGTTGAAATTTCTTTATCCATATTTTCTTGAGAAAGTACTAATTCTGCTAAATCAGGACGGCGTTTATTAAGGCGATACCTTGGGTTTTCAGCATGTATTTCTTTCGCTTCACGATAAAGTTCTGTTAAATAACCCGCAGGCGAAAACATCGATGCTACAGATTTAGAATCGACATAATAGTTGTCTCGATTTGGGATCCAATTTTCTAATGTATTACTTTGAGCAATCTGAGATCGCATTCCTAAAGCCACTGCATTTTGCACTTGTGGATTACGACGTGCTAAATAGTGTGCTTCATTGATTTTACTCATTTTGGCGGCTTTTTGTGCTTCTTTATATAATGTTTTTGCTTCATGCCAACTGAGTTTTTCTTCACTAAGTGCATAAATTTCATGAAGCGATAATGGTGTTAAATCGTTAAGCGAGATCATGTCTGATGTATTCGCCTTCATTTTTGTTAAAAGCGTATTAATGTTTTTCATTAAATATTTTCCTAATATAAGTTAATTTAAAATAGAGAGAATAAAATCTGTATTTCATCTCGAAAATTAAAATATCAAGAAAAAAAAATAAGAAAATTGACTTTTTTATAAGCTACTATTGAGTTTTTTTATTCTTTACCGACTAATTACTGTTTTCAATTAAAAGATAAGCGTAAAAAATAGAGACAAACAACAAGTAAAATAGATTGATAAAAAGTAATCAATCATTTGATTTTGTTTTTATAAAAAATACGACTATTTATTATTAATATTAGTCAATAATATCGCTTTTTAACTTTAGCTTTGGAATTATTTCATTTTTAGTCGTTATAAAATCATTATTGATAAACATCAATATAAAAATATCACTCAGGGCGATTATTAAAAAATAACTTATATGAGATTTATATGATTTGTGGAGAATGTCTGAATGTTTTTCTCACGAAAAATAAACCAGTTCTTTGCTGTCGCGACTTGTCAAAGTCTAGTAAAAGCAGCAGAACAAACTCGTGTTACCCCATCCGCACTACGCCATGGTATTAATGAACTTGAAAGCCAATTGGGTAAATCACTGATTAAACGTTCTAAAAATGGGATGGATCTTACTCCCGCGGGAAAATCACTCTATAACCGTTTGTATCCTTATTATGAAAAAATCCGAAAAATTGAAAATCAAATAATGAACTCAAACGAGGAGAATACCTCGCTTTGTATCAAGTTAGATGGTCTTTATTATCCTGACTTAAAAACAAAATTATTGGAGATCCGACAAGAAAACAATCGATATAAATTATCGTTAGAAGATGGTTGTATCGATAATATTAACGAAGAACTTTTTGATAAAGAGTTTGATCTTGTTATTTCGTCTCTTGAGTTTGATTATTCTTATAAAAAAATCAATGCGATTAATTTATGCACACAAAAGGTCGGTTTATTAGTAAATAAAAAGCTGATTGAAAAATATCCAGATACCAAAACCTTCTTTGCCAAAGAAACCTTAATACAAAGAAGCAGTTCTTTGCGAAATCCGATATTTACAACCATTTTAGAAAGACTAAAAAATAAGGGATATCAATATCACACGTTAGGGTTAACGGAGATGGCAGATGTCTTACATTGTGTTGATGAGGGCGAGGGTTACTGCTTTATACCCGAAAATATTGACTATATTTCAACCATTACAAACGATGAAGTACAATTTATACGATCTCCTTTTCCTTTTGACTTCTTCTTACATCAAAAAGTCTATTTTAAAAAAGAGAATAATAAAAATTTAGCCGATATCGCAATGACACTGCGTTAATGACTTAAAATAGCGAATTAATATATTCAGAGGTAAACCCTCGATATTGCAGATAGCGAATTTGTTTGGCTCTCTCTTTAAAATCTTTGGGTTTGTCTGTACCAAATTTTTTCTCTTTAAGATCTTGGCAGAGTGCGTACCAATCGGTATCTGTTTCTTCTAATACACGATCAATAATTTCGCTAGGGAATCCTTTTAGGCGTAATTCTTGACGAATACGTAACGGCCCATAGGATTTATTTAAATAACTACGAAAGAAACTATAAATAGTTCGATTGTCATCAAGATATTGGCTTCCAAGTAAGCGTTCGATTACTTGAGGCAAACATTCGGGGGCAGTAGGTGAATCTTTCTCAGTTTCACGAATTCGGCGTTCGATTCGACGTTGTAGCTCATTTGTACTGTAATCACGACGAGAGAGCATAAAAATAGCGTACTGGTAAAGCTCCTGATAGGTCATAACGGTCCTTTCTTAAAAGCGTTCATAGGATATAGCTATTATCATAACGTTTTATTGCCCAAATAACTTATTCCGATAGTCATTTTATCGAAATAATAAAAAGTAATAATTAAAATAAGAATAATCATTATCTTTTATAGTTTAAATCGACTACTTTTATTAAGATTAGCTTAGAAAAAATAAGGTTTTTTACTTAATAATCCCTTAATAATCCCATGATAACGCAAAATATAAGCATCTCTTACTGTATATCGCACTTATAGCTGGTGATCATTAATAAGAAAAAGATTAAAATTTCCGACTACTCTTTTACTACTTACTTTTTTAATTTTCTGTGGGTTATATATGAACTTTTCTAATTTAAATAAGGTGGTATTAACCGCCTCCCTTCTTGTGACTGGCTTTTCTTACGCGGATAGCGATCGACCACTGCTTTCTTTAAGTGTTAGCCAGTCCGGCGGTACTGCTTTAAATAGTGAAGGTTCATTAGATACTCGTACCCCTGCCAGCCAATCTCGCGTTTTACCGATTTGGGGCGATGAAGCCCGTGCCCGTGGTTATGATTTACCCGAGCCTTTTGGGATTGGTTATAACTACATGAATCTACGCCAAGATGTCATTGTAGATAAAATTGGTTTTAGTTCTGATACTGCAACAGGACAAAATCTTCTTTCCAAAGTTGGTGTCGATGCTGGGCATACGCGTAGTAGTAACGAATCCCATATGCTGAAACTAGATACTTGGATTTTCCCTTTTATGAATGTTTATGGGGTCTATGGAAAAACAAGAGGTAGTTCTCAAGCGCAATTAAACTCTGTTTCATTAGGGGGACAAACTATAGCTGGCGGTTTACCTTTTAATCTTGATTATAAAGGAAAATCCTACGGTGCTGGTTTCACTTTTGCCGGTGGTTATAATCAATTTTTTGGTACTTTTGATTTAAATTACACCAAAACTAACCTTGATATTCTTGATGGTGATATTAAAGCGTTAGTGATTACACCTCGTGTCGGTTATGAATTTGTCTTCGCACCACTGATTTCTGGACAAGGTAATACTAAACTACAAGTGTGGACGGGTGCGATGTACCAAGATATTACTCAACGTTTTAAAGGTGATGTGAGTCGATTAAGTTTACCTGATAAACTTGATGGCTTGATGAATATATTACCGCCATCCTATATGGGAAATATTAAATTCGATGTTGAACAGCATCTTGCCCATAAATGGAACCAAACGGTGGGTGCCCGTTTAGAAGTCACTCGCAATTTTAATGTGATAACTGAATTTGGTTTTAATAACCGTAATAGCTTCCTTGTTTCTGGTGAGTTCCGTTTTTAATGGTTAAATACCCTTTTATTTTGGGGCTGGCTTTTGCCAGCCTCTTTACTTCACACACCGCACAAGCACAGCTCTTTCCCGATAGACAACAAATAGACCAATGGTTAGTGGGCTTAGGGGGAGAAAATAACTTCGATCGCAGTAAAACTATCGACTGGGGAATATTACCTGGCCCTTTTTATACACCAGAATTAGAGTTGGGTGTCGGGATTGCCCTTGTTGGGCTTTATCAAGCAGATAGTCGCCCTGATAGCAAAATTTCGTCTTTCTCATTAAGTGGCTTTGGCTCATCAACGGGTGCTTTTGGTATGACCTTTAGCAACTACACCTATTTAGCAGATGATACTTGGCGCTTTTATCTCACTGGTAGATTAAACAATGTCCCTACCAATTATTGGGGTGAGGGTTATCACGAAGGGCGAGTAAAAGATCATTTTGGCGAATTTCGCTCTCAAGAATTGCGTCTAACACCGACTTTACTGCGCCAAATTACCAAAAACACCTATATAGGCTTAGGGTGGGATTACTCCAATCTACAAGCAGCCGCCCCCGATGACCCCTTTAAAGCCTATATGAGTACACGCGATTTACCTTTGCGTTCAACTAGTTCGGGAATAACAGCTCGCATTACTTACGATAGTCGCGATTTCTTACCGAATGCTTATCAAGGTCAAGCTTTTGATATCAGCTATACCCATTATTCACCGAAGACAGGCAGTAATAATCGCTTTAATGCGACCCAAATACAATATAACTACTATTATCCTTTAAGTAATAATGCGGTATTAGCATTTGATAATTATGCACGCTTTACGTCGGGCAATGTGCCTTGGAGCCAATTGTCAAAACTAAGCAATGGGCACCAAATGCGGGGCTATTATGAAGGCCGATACCAAGATAATCACGTATTTTCAACCCAATTAGAGTACCGCCAAAAACTCGATTGGCGCCATGGCATTGCACTTTGGGTTGGTGGCGGTACGTTAAGCGATCAAGCGCGCGATTTAGGTAAAGGTCATTGGTTGCCGAGTATCGGTATTGGTTATCGATTTGAGTTTAAACCCCGCATGAATGTACGTCTCGATTTTGGTATCGGTAAAGAAAGTACAGGATTCTATTTTCAAGTAGGTGAAGCATTTTGATGTTTAAGCGGTTTCTTTTTATCAATACCATTGTCTTCTTATTTATTACGGGTTGCACTCAAGTCACACCGGTTAAATCTCTGCATGCCAATCTTGATAGTGTTACCCACGAAGAAGCAACACAACTTTGGCAAACACCTACACCGTTAACAGCACCCAATGGTTTAAGACCTTGTTGTGCCTTTGGTTACAACTTAAAAGTTAAAGCGTTCGAAATTCCTATCCCGTTTTATCGTATTGATAATGTTGTTGAAGCCTCTGCATTGGGTAATCATCGTTATAACGACAGTTTTTGGCTCGGTACTGTGGCAGTATTAGGGATTGGAAGCGAAAAATCCGGTTTAATTTATTCACACAAAGGGGGATTTCTAGATATCGCCCATATTCGTGACACCGCAGATTATACTTATTATCTCTTTAGTCATATCTTTCCAAAATTAGGCCAAGAGTGGACATTAGCGCTAAGTGATGAGTTAGCACAACGTAAGATCCACTTTAATGCATTTACGCCACCTAAAAACGAATTAGAACGTTATACCTTAAGCGCCTATCTTGCCGCACACCTCGGTTATCGCCTCGCTGTCTGGCATGAAATTGCACAGTGGTATGGTTTTCGTTCTGTCCCCGGTTTTTCAGAAGGTATCTCAGCATTTTCACCTGAAGATCTCTATTCCAATTTAATTGGCGCAAGGCTTTCTCTTACACTGATCTTAAAAGGCCACGCCACCAGCCTTGAGCAATATAATCAATCAATGCAAGGTATTATTCCTTCTGCGCTCTACCAGTTAGAAGCTCAGCCTCGCCAATTAACACAACAATGGTTTGATGTTATTGATGGACAATGGTGGGATAGTCAGCAACGAGTTCCTGATAAATTTTTAGTTTTAATGCGTGATTATCATATCTCAGACCAACGCTATCCAGTGTTACCTTTTGAGGAAACAACGTCGCCTCACTACCTCACATTACCAAATACTTATTCTGGTTACGTTTTAGAACAATTAGCAGAATTTCAGCTTTGGCCAACAAAAGAGATGGAGAACTTACCTCATCCCAAAACCTACTGGAGTGAAGTGGATTTTACTGATTTAACAGAAAAAGCGCGTGAAATTGATAATAAAACTAGACCAAAAACAACAAAAATTGACTAAATAACAAACAAAATTGACACATTAAAAATGCTTAATTTTGCTAAATTTGGGTTAAGTCACGTCTTTTTTTATAAGATAAATTTAAGTTTAGAACAAAAAAGCACTTTTTGTTAAAAGAAAAAAGCGATTATAAAACGAGGCTTTCCAGTAAAACTTATACACTTTTTTAACAAATCACTCGTAGTTATCCTAATGTGAGGCGATATTTTGTAGATATGAAAAAAGTAATTTGCTAGTATTCGTTCGATTTTTATCCAGTTAAACGAGGAGAAGCAATGCCCTCTCAATTGATGAGGACAAGTGCCGTCTTCGCTTTCTTGATTTCACTACTCTTTACTGGTGTAAGCTTTGCTTCAACCAGTACCGGCAGTTCCCATATACTGCAAGCGTATTCTTTCAAAAGCACGTCAACACCGTTGCCAGATTTGAAAAAATACCCTTCGGGAACACAGCGTAAGAAAGCGTTTTTAAATGTCATAGTTCCTATTATTGACAATGTTAATAATAAGATTTTGAAAGATCGTGAGTGGTTAACCGCCCAACGTAAAGCCCAGCACTGGGGCAGCGCAGATTTAAAAAAATTGCGTGAGATCTGTCAATATTATGGCGTTACATGTACCAGCCCGAAAAAGGTAAATTGGGATTCGTTATTAACTCGCGTTGATATTATTCCGACACACTTTGTCGCAACGCAAGCTGCAACAGAATCTGGCTGGGGAACATCGAAGTTGGCACAACAAAATAATAATCTATTCGGTATGCGATGTGGGAGTCAATCTTGCAATAACGTTCCAGGGAAAACCAAAGGCTATGCAGCCTACCCTGATATTGAAGGCTCAGTGATTGCTTATATGCGTAATCTCAATACGCACCGCGCCTATAATTCATTGCGCTCCTCAAGAGCACAGCAAAGAATGACGCAGCAACAACTCGACTCTCGCCAGTTAATCACTGACTTGAAAGGTTACTCAGAATTGGGTTCAAGTTATAACGATTATCTGACCGAAATGTTCGACTCAAATAAAAAACTGATCACTCAAGTTCAGTTGCAGTCGAAGCAAGATAGTTAATCTATTAAGCTTTAACAAGCTTTCATCTGACAAAAAGCCACTTTTCTTTTTAGAGAAAAGTGGCTTTTATTTATCACAAGATAATCTTTTGATTGAAAGCCTGCTTAGAATTCATAATATATGTGGTAACACGTTTGGTATGACTTTTAAATCACACCCTTAGAGCCATTTATGAATTTTTTTTCATTCGAGTTTCTCGGAGCCTTTGTTAGCTTTTTTGTTCTATATTGGCTCTTCCAAAAGCACGTCAAGATACAAAATATTCTACTGATTACAGTTAGTTATGCTTTTCTGTTTTATGCAGATTATCGTCCTGCGATTATCTTATTAAGCTATACACTGTTTATTTATTTACTGGCGAACATATTAACTAAGTACACATCTTCTAAAGTCATATACTGGCTATTAGGGTTACTCGTTGCAGTCTATTTTACCGCCTTTAAATATTACTCATTTTTTCAAGAAACACTGACGCAAACATTCCAGCAATGGGGACTCAGTATTGAGCTACCTCTTATTGAGTTGCTTGCACCATTAGGGCTCTCTTTCTATATTTTCCATTCAGTCAGTTATGTCGTTTCTGTTTGCCGAAAAGAGATCCCTAAAGCGCCATTTTTGGATGTCGTTCTTTATTTATGCTTTTTCCCAAGTATTGTCGCGGGGCCAATTAATCGCGCTAAAGAATTTCTCCCGCAAATTCAGGCGCCAACACGTAAAATCATTGATTATAAAGGGGCGATAATGCTGATTGTTTTAGCTATCGCAAAACTCTTTTGGTTAAGTGGTTGGTTCTCAACAAATTATGTCGATCCGGTATTTAATGCCCCCGATTTAGCGCAAAGTGGGCAAGTATTGACGGCTGTTTATGCCTATGCATGGCATATCTATTTTAACTTCTCGGGTTACACCAATCTTGTTACAGGTATTGCCTTATTACTAGGTTTTGTCGTACCTCGTAATTTTAATGCGCCTTATTTAGCGATAAACTTAGCCGATTTTTGGCGTCGGTGGCACATCAGTTTATCTACCTTTATTCGTGATTACGTCTATATTCCTTTAGGGGGTAATCGTAAAGGAGTGATTAGACAGAACTTTAATGCCTTTGCTGCAATGGTGATTTCTGGATTATGGCACGGCGCTGCCATGACTTTCATTATTTGGGGCGCTATTCACGGGATTGGTGTGGTGTTATTGAATATTAAACACCGCCTCTTTCCAACGAAAAAAAATGCTCCTCCTAGTGCGTTATCGTCATTAAACATGTTGTTGTCGTGGATAATCACTTTTCACTTTGTTTGCTTTGCATGGATATTTTTCCGCAGTCAAACCGTGGGAGATGCGTTGGTCTTGATCCAGCAACTCTTTAGTGTGGGAGCTTGGGCATCACTACAAGCTGAAGGCTTAACCCTCTTTATGTTCTGGGGACTTTTTTTACTTTACCCTTGCTTTGTGACATTAAGGGATATTGTGGCTCGTCTTGAGAAAAGAGTGCCGTGGTATGTTTATCCTCTACCACTTGCGTTGATCCTCACGATTATTTTTATGTTGTCTCCAGATGGGGTGCCAGGATTTATTTATGCCAGCTTTTGATTTCTGCTCAAATTTAAAAAAGACAGCAAAAGTCGCCTTAATGGTACTCTTTAGTACCATCCTGTTGATTTGGCTAAACCAAACATCACTAGAGCGCTTTTGGCAGCAACAATATCACCGCCCAGCACCTTGGTCTGGGCTTTCTCACTATTATGCTTGGCAAGTCGGGGGGCAGCTGCGTGATGGCGTATTCGTTGCGGTAGAAAGCTATGGTGATTACCTGCAAGTTAATCATCCTGATAATCAGGCAAAACCAATAGTACAAACCTCAGCGCCTGAGCAACTTCCTGAAGGCTTTGCTGTTGGCCTACACTTCTTTAACGGGTATACGCGACCAGCAACTCAATTAACGCAACGCTTCCCTCAACTGTTAGAGCGTAAGCAAGCAATGAGTGGATTACCCTACCATTCGGTTACGGATGTGTCTGATGACGCCTTACAAGCCTTAAAACCCATCGTTCAGAAAACAGAAATTACCTTATCATCAGAAGACAAAGTGTTATTTGCAGGCGATTCAATGATGCAAGGTGTTGCACCTTTACTTAAGCGTCAACTGAAAACAGATTACAACATCAACAGTATCGATTTAAGTAAACAAAGTACAGGACTTGCTTATCCACGCTTTTTCAATTGGCCACAAACTATTGCGACACGTTTAGCCAGTGATGACTCTATCAAATTATTAGTGGTCTTTTTAGGTCCTAACGATCCTTGGGATATGCCACCTGATGGCGGAGGACGTTACTTAAAATTTGCGAGTGAAGCATGGGAGTCAGCCTACCGAGCGCGTATTGCAAGCATTATAGAAAATGCTCGACAGAATAATGTCACTGTTATTTGGGTTGGACCACCTAATATGCGCAAGCAGAAGTTATCTAAAGGTATGGCATATCTCGATAAACTTTATCGTGAAGAAGCTGAGAAAATGGGCGAAATTTACCTTTCCGTCAATGATATGTTTAAATATGAAAAAGATATTTATTCTGATTATATGGGTGATGGTAGTAGCCGTGTTAAGTTAAGAGCCGGTGATGGCATTCATTTTAGCTTAAAAGGTCAGCAAATTATTGCTCAGCACGTATTCTCACGTATTCATCTTCAAGAAGAAAGTAAAGAAGATAATGCAGCCGATGATATAAAAGATAAAAACACGGTTATTGTAAATGAAACAAATAACGCACATCCTTAAGCGTAAAACGTTAATCAGTAGCTCAATCATACTGGCTTTAGTTTCACTCTTAGTCGCTTGTAACCAAGACACTGAAAAAACAGTAAAGCTCCCCACACCATCCGTATTACCTGCTGATGGTTCAAGACAGCTTTATAACTATCATGATCCTCACTTTGCAGACTTTGTTAAGAAACTCCAGCAAGGTCGCCAAACTGTTCACATTGTCCAGTTAGGGGATTCCCATACTGCGGCTGATTTTTTCAGTGGTAAGTTGCGTGAACGTTTTCAGGCTGACTATGGTAATGGCGGTATTGGTTTTATTCCCCCGACGAATGTAGCTGGTCAGCGTATTGCAAACGTACAATACCAAAGTGACAAAAAAGCATGGACACTGCTTTCTAGCAGAAAAGATAGCGATCCTGATTTCCCATTAGGGGGTTTTATTAGTGAACCTCAAGCGAAATGGGCAAAATTACAGTTATCTGAAAACCCAATAACTCAGCAACGTTATCAGTTACAAGCACTTTATAAAACGCCAACAACAGCGCAAGTGAATGTACAGTCATCGACAAGCAAAGTCCTTTCACTCTCGCAAACACAAGGTAAATGGCAGTTTTCAACCCCGACAACGATGACATTCCCTGTCAGCATTACCGTTAACAAAAACCAGCCTGTTAAATTAGGCGGTTGGTTGATCACCAATCAACAACCTGGGGTAATGCTTTCTTCATTAGGCATTAATGGTGCCACTATCAATATGATGGATAAATGGGGCGCACAGTGGACTGAAACGTTAGGACAATTACATCCTGATATGGTGATTTTAGCTTATGGTACAAATGAAGCTTTTAATGACACCTTTGATTTAATTGCTTATCGCCAACAGCTTACGGATAAAATTCGTCAAATTCGCCAGCAAGCGCCTAATAGCACTATCTTATTAATTGGGCCTTCTGATTCAGTTAAAAATAAAGAAGCCCCTGATTGCCGTTCACAACAACCTCAATGGCTAAGTGATATCATCCGTATTCAAAAAGAGGTGGCACAACAAGAGAAAACACTCTTTTGGGATTGGCGTGATTATATGGGAGGCGAATGTTCAATAAAGGTTTGGGCTCTCTATGATTTAGCAAGACCTGATGGTGTTCATCTTTCTCGTGAAGGTTACGAAAGCAGTGCAAACACACTTTATAGCCAATTAAATACCTTAATAAACAAAAGCTGATCTACGCAGTGCAACACACCAAAAGGAGCTTATCGCTCCTTTTTGATGTTCTGATTTTTATTTATCTAATTAGTCAGCCGCTCAGTTTAATAAAACGTCCACATACTTGATAACATCAACACTGGCTTGTTCCATCTGTTTTATATATTGCGTTACTGCGTCTTGATCACCATTGATATTGGCGCTTAGTGCTAAACGTCCACACTCATGTACTAATTTATGTGGCTCTTCTAAACGACGAAAGGCTTCTTTACCCGCGAATTTCCGTCCATCACCTTGGTAATACCACTTTCCTAATCGACATTCAGTGTGCTGATTAACGCAGTGCTCATCATCATGATTTAATAAATGGATATAAATCGCTTCTTTCCATAAAACATGATCGAGTTTGACGGTATTAAAAAATTGCTGCATCGAAATAAAGGTAAAAATATGTTTAAGCTCGCTCGCTTGCTCTGACAATGATGTTAAATTTTGATGCCCTTCTTCAACCTGTATTTTTATTTGTTGAACCTGCTCTTGGTTTTTTTCTGTAGTTTCTTTAACGGGAATAAAGCGCGCACCTAGATTATTATTAATGCTAGCAATAGAAGAAGCCTGATTTTGGATTTCTAATGATAATTTTTTCATCTCTTGGGCTAAGACGGAAAATCCCGCACCTTCTCGCCCTATATGCCCGGCTTCAATCGCTGAATTGATTGATAAAAGGTTCGCCTGACTAGAAAGCCTATCAATATTGCTAGCGCTCTCTTTAATTTTTTTTAGCCAATCTGAGAAATTTTCTATCTCTCCTCGGCTATGCGTAAAATGTGTATCAACTTCATTTAAAAATTGAGTTAATAAGCGGGAATTATCTAACATCTTGCTGAATAGAAGTTCCATTTCATCGAGTAAATTAAGCTTATCTTGTAGCTTATTACTTGATGCTAAAATCGAATCACGTATAAGCGTGATTGTATGAATATTACAATCCGTGTGTTTAATAAAAAGCGAATTATAGTCAACCATATATGATAGCCCTAAATATGCCCACCGAATAAAGAAACCTATAGGTTAATGAGAAATGAGATATTTTCTGTCATATTTGATAGTTATTTATAGCAATGAAAAAGCGCGTCAAAAGACGCGCTAATAATTTGAAACACAAAGATTAGGTATCAAAGAAATGCGAAGAAAATCATACCGATCACAGCACCTGTTGTGCCAAGAATAGTTTCCATTAATGACCATGTTTTTAAGGTTTGTGCTTCTGTTGCACCAGTAAATTTACCAAACAACCAGAAACCAGAGTCATTGACATGGCTAAGAATAATAGAGCCACCCGCGATACACACTGATAATGCCGCCATTTGAGCGCCACTGTAACCCAACTCATTAATCACCGGTAAAACTAAACCCACTGCGGTTAAACAAGCAACCGTTGCTGAACCTTGAATAACACGTACTGCACCTGCCAGAATAAAACACGCTACTGCGATTGGCATACCTGCGCCAATTAAGGCATTCCCTAATGCAGGGCCAACACCTGAATCTACTAATACTTGCTTAAAGACACCGCCAGCCCCTGTTACCAGTAAAATGATCCCCGCAGGTTGGATTGCAGCAGAACAAATCTCCATTACTTTTTCTTTGCTCATACCACGACGGATCGCAAGACCGTAAATAGCCACTAAACAAGCCACAAGGATTGCAATAAATGGATGACCAACAAATTCAAGAATATTATAGAGTTGAGAACCTTCCTCAACGAAACGTGCACCGATGGTTTTGCATCCCACTAACACTAACGGTAATAACACAAGCGCAAGACTGAAACCAAAAGAAGGCATTTTATTCTGACCTAAACTAGGCTCAGTTAAATCTTTTGGTAATTCTAAGGTAACGTAACGGCTAATAAAGTTACCGAAGATAGGGCCAGCGAGTAACATGCCAGGAATAGCTGCACATAAACCAATTAAAATCATCCAACCAAAATCAGCGTTCATTTGGTCAGCTAACAGCATTGGTGTTGGTCCCGGTAATAAGAAGGCAGCAGCACCTGCAACACCAGCAAACAGAGGGATAGCCATTTTCACCACATTGCCACCAGTACGGCGAGCAACGGCAAATACAACACCAATTAATAAGACAACAGCAACATCAAAGAACAAGGGGAGAGCACAAATTAAACCGGCAATACCTAATGCGTAGTTAGCTCGTTTCTCACCAAAGTATTTTAATAATCGGACTGCGATTTGGTCTAATGCTCCTGTTTCATGTAGCACTTTACCAAACATCGCACCCAGAGCGACGACGATAGAGAGGAAACCTAAAGTCCCTCCCATTCCGTTTTGCATGGTTTGGGTAATTTTCTCCAAAGGCATACCCGAGAAAAGACCCGCGCCAATTGCAACAATCATTAATGCGATAAAAGCATGCAAACGTGCATACATCACAAAAAAGAGCAGTAATAAAACAGAGCCAACTGCCGTTAGCACCAGTGTTAATGTACTCATACCGTTTCCCCTTCAAAAGTCCCTTGAGTGACTGAATTTATCTTATTAATTGCACTTTCAATCACATCATCGAGTGGCATTGAAATATCAATTTCATACACATCGTTTTCAGCTTTTGTTGGCTCTTCTAAGGTTTCAAATTGAGTCACTAACATTTGAGGTTTAAAGAAGTGCCCTTTACGTGCTTTTAAGCGACTTTCAATCAGCTCATAGTCACCTTTTAAATATAAAAAGTGCAGGCATTGATTACCGTCTCTTAACATATCTCGATACTGTTTTTTCAATGCAGAACAAACAATTAACGAAACATTATTAGTTCTTTGCATTGCAAATGCGGCATCATTTAATGCTTGTAACCAAGGTTTACGATCTTCATCATTTAAAGCGTGGCCTGATGCCATTTTAATAATATTTGAGCGAGGATGGAGGAAATCACCGTCCAAAAATGCAGCACCTGTACGTTGTGCTACACCACTTGCGACCGCAGATTTACCGCTGCCTGATACCCCCATTAAGATAAAAACATGGTGTAGGGATTGGGTATCGTTCATAGAATGCTCCTTTAAGGCAGATATTAAGTCTTTTTTGTAATGTTACCCGTAACTGTTACGGGTAACATATCCGAAGTGATAAGGTAAATACAACAACGAAAATCAACTAAGAAGTGAAAATGTGAGGCGACTCGCAAATGAAAGTAAGATGATCTACATACTGACAACAAAATATTGGAGAAATAACTCGATATTTATTTAAGGCTCAATAAAAAACCCTACTGTTAATTATTTCATAACAATAGGGTTATTAAATGATAAATGTGAATATTATCAATAAGTTAAATTATTATATGCTTTCACCTGTAATAATGCGAAAACCAACATCAATAACTTGTCCTCGAGCAATTTTACCTTTCATTCGTTTAAGCAATAAATCAGCAGCTTGTTGCCCCATTTCATCACGGGGAGTCAAGATACTCGCCAGACGAGGCGTCATTACTTGCCCTACGTCATGTCCGTGAAAACCTGAGATGGCGATATCATTAGGCACTGAAATTCCTAAACGTTGGCACTCAAAAACAGCACCAATAGCGATATCATCATTGGTACAATAAAGTCCGTCTAAATCAGGATATTGTTTACGTGCTGCATGTAATAATTCAGCCCCTAATGAGTAAGATGAGCTTTTTGGCGTCATCACATTACCAATAGGTAAGCCTGCATTTTGCATTGCACTTTCATAGCCTTTTAAACGCATGAGAGTACGTTCATCCTGTCTTGCTCCAAGATAAATAACACGCTTACAGCCACGCTTGATCATTTCACTGACCATCTGTTGTGATGCTTCAATGTTGTCTAAGCCCACAGCAGAGTCAAAACAAGGTGAAACACTATCCATGATTTCCACCACAGGGATCCCTGCTGTTTCTAGCATTTTTATTGTTTTTGGCGTGTGTGTTCTTTCTGCAAGAATAAGTCCATCAATATTATAAGAGAGCAATGAAAGTAGGCGTTCTTCTTCTTTTTCAGCACGATATCCGTAGTGCGCTAACATGGTTTGATAACCGTATTTATCGGTCACTGATTCAATACCACGAATAACTTCAGCAAAAACTTGGTTAGTTAAAGAAGGTAGTAATACCCCAATCGCATGACTGGTAGAATTAGATAAAATATCAGGAGCACGATTAGGAATATAATTAAGACTATCTAACTCGCGCGCAATTTTTTCTCGTAAAGCTTCAGAGACCTGTTCTGGGTTACGCAAAAAACGACTAACCGTCATTTTGGTGACACCAACACGTGAAGCTACATCCTGTAATGAGGGGCGTTTTTTCTTCATTTTATATCGCAACTATCCAAAAACATTCGTATTAATACGCGCTTTAATTTTCCAAGAACACTGATTATAGCCTTAGGTTATACACTATTTCGAATAAAGTTTTTCAGATGTGTGCCTAGATTTGATTTTGACTGATGATCCCTTGACTTAAGCCAAAGGAAATATAGTATTCATCGCTATATAATAAATGAAATAACGATACCAACGTAAAACAATAAAAAGTGTGAACTTATGGCAATCTGTAGACGACAATTTCTAACTTACCTCACAACCATTGCGACATTATCAGCGCTTCCACATTCGGTAAGAGCCGCAATAACCTCGCGTATTGCAGCACAATTTGGCCATGTTCCAGCATCAACCGCGATCCATCGCGTGATCAGTGCGGGACCGCCTACTGATCAATTGTTACTCGCATTAGCCCCTGAAAAACTATTAGGTTTTTCCTCACTTAATTTAGAAAAAAGTTCTCTATTTTCAGATAAATTGCGTAAATTACCTCGTTTAGGGCGTTTGTCAGGACGAGGAAGTACTCTCTCTTTAGAAGCTTTACTGATGTTAGAGCCCGATATCATTATTGATAGTGGTAATGTAGATGAAACCTATCGCTCATTAGCGAAACGCGTTTCCGATCAAACGGGTGTGCCTTATGTGTTAATTGATGGCACATTAAAAGACAGCCCAGCTCAGTTACGTCAAACAGGCGCTTTATTAGGGGTTACAGAAAGAGCAGAAACATTAGCGCTAATTGCAGAGCAATACCTTAATGATGCAGCCCTATTTGCTTCTGAACAAAAAGCGCACCCGCGTTTTTATCTTGCTCGTGGTGCAAAAGGATTACAAACGGGTGCAAGGCACTCAATTCATACAGAAGCCATTGAGGCATTAGGTTTTGAAAATGTCGTCGATGTTCCTGATTTCACCGGGTTAACGGATGTATCACCAGAACAACTGTTAATGTGGAACCCTGAAATTATCATCACACAAGATGAAAACGCCTATCAGCAAATAATGCAAGACTCTGTATGGAAAAGCATTCAAGCCGTTAAAAACAACAAAGTATTACTGTTTAAAGGTTTACCATTTGGTTGGTTAGATGGCCCTCCGGGTATCAACCGTTTAATGGGAATGCGCCGCCTACAGGGCCATTTCGATCCTCGAATCGAAAAACAAGCGGTTCGCGATCTGCAAAATTACTTTGCTCATTTTTACCATACGCAATTAAGTGCGGAACAATGTCAGCAATTGCTGGGGTATTCATGAGTCAATCGGCACGCATCACACTTCTTTTTGCGTTATTTTCCATTGTCGCGTTAATTGCGATCACAAGTGGTAAGTATTCACTTACTACCAATGAGCTGTGGACGCTAGTGGGTAATAAATTAACCGGCAATGTGGAATACAGTCGTACTGAAACTGTCTTTTGGCAAATAAGATTTCCTCGCGTTCTAGCGGCAATCTTAATTGGTGGAGGATTGGCGATCGCAGGTGCGGCTTATCAAGGCATGTTTCGTAACCCTTTAGTATCACCTGATATTCTTGGTGTTTCGTCCGGTGCTGGTGTCGGTGCCGTTTTAGGTATTTTTCTTGGGCAATCAATGTTGTCGATTCAACTTTTCGCTTTTGCGGGTGGTTTAGCAACGGTTGCTCTAGTCTACTTTATTGCGAGACTTGCGAAACAACATGATCCGGTACTTTCGCTTGTATTAGTCGGTATTGCTATCAGTGCACTATGTGGCTCTGCAATCTCATTAATGAAAATTCTCGCCGATCCTTATACTCAATTGCCTTCAATTACCTTTTGGCTCTTAGGTGGGCTTTCGACCATTACGGCTTCTGATCTCATTTCTGTTGCGCCTTTAATGTTAGTCGGTTTTATTCCACTTATTTTATTACGCTGGCGTATGAATATTCTCAGTTTATCTGATGAAGAAGCCAGAGCATTAGGTTTAAACGTCGAAGTCACTCGACTGGTCTTTATTTTGTCTGCGACATTAATCACCGCAAGTGCAGTTTCTATTGCGGGTATTATTGGTTGGTTAGGTTTAATTGTGCCTCATATTGCAAGATTGTTAGTGGGTGCTAACTTTAGCCAGCAACTGCCTGTTTCCTTGCTTGTTGGCGCTATTATGTTATTAATCACTGATACATTAGCCCGCACGATTGCCAATATTGAACTTCCGCTAGGCATTTTAACATCTGCGATTGGTGCGCCATTCTTCTTAATGTTGTTACTTAGAACGAGGAAAGGCTGATGATCATTGCTAATGCCAATCGACTTTCCATTGGTTACAAAGGTAAATCCTTAATTAAAGATCTCTCCTTTCGTATCGAACAAGGGCAAATAATTTGCTTATTAGGTGCCAATGGTTGTGGAAAAACGACATTAATGCGCACGTTATTAGGTTTGATACCTTGTATTGATGGTGAGATTAATATTGCGGGTAAAACACTAAGTGAGTGGTCACCAACAGAACTTGCCAAAGTCGTGGCGTATGTTCCTCAAGCAACACATATCCCCTTTTCTTTCAATGTTATTGATATGGTTGTCATGGGGCGAGGTGCGCATCTCTCCTTTTTTTCGATGCCTAGCTCACAAGATAAAACGATGGCAATGGAAACCTTAGAAATGCTCTCGCTTTCTCATCTTGCTCACCGAACTTTTGATACCTTAAGTGGCGGTGAAAAACAGATGGTATTAATTGCACGCGCTTTAGTGCAACAACCCAAATTGTTGATTATGGATGAACCCGCAGCAAGCCTTGATTTTGGTAATCAAATCAAATTGCTTACCCAAGTTAAGGCATTAAAAGCATTAGGGATCAGTGTTTTTATGTCTACACATCACCCTCAACATGCCGCTTCTTTGGCAGATGATGTCATTTTACTGACACCTCATGTGCCCGTTTTGCAAGATAGGCCTGACATTTTGCTGACACCCGACAATTTAGCGCACCTTTATGGTGTACAACCAACAGATATTCAGGCGCATTTTCACGCTTACTCTGATAATAAAAATGACCATAGGCAAGAATATGAACACAATTGAAACCACGGATTTTGCTGAACTTTATAAAAACCACATGGTACAGGCTGAAAGAACCAAAAAAGAGCCAGAGCATTGGGATAAACGTGCTGAAAAAATGGCAGAAACCTGTGCCAATCCTAACGATCCCTATTTAATAAAATTCCGTGAAATGATGGATTTTACCGGTGCTGAAACCCTATTAGATGTAGGTTGTGGTCCTGGCTCTATCAGTATTCATGTTGCAGATAAATTCAAAAAAATAATTGGCATTGATTACAGTACAGGAATGTTAGCGGTCGCTAAACGCAGAGCCGAACAAGCAGGCATCAACCACGCAGAATTTATAACGTGTTCATGGGAAGATAGCTGGGATGAGCTTCCTCGTTGTGATATCGCCGTCGCTTCACGTTCAACTTTAGTGATGGATTTAAAAGCTGCATTAATCAAACTTAATCGCCAAGCGAAATTACGTGTTTATACCACTCATACTGTTTCACCAACCTTTGTTGATCAACGCATTATTCGCTTATTGGGTCGTGAGGTTCCTACGCTTCCAACGTACATTTATGCTGTGAATATGCTAAACCAAATGGGTATTCACCCTAAAGTGGATTACATTCGTAGCCGTAATTGTCAGAGTAATTTCAATAGCCTTGAGCAATTTATTGAAGGCATCAACTTCTCCGTAGGGCCTTTAAGTGAAGACGAAATTATACGCCTAACAAATTACTATCATGAAAGCATTGAAAAAGGTGCTTCATTGATTTCGCCAACTCGTGATTGGGCAATGGTTTCTTGGGATGTTGTTCCTGAAAGTGAGCTAACTCTATGATTTATTATCCTGATGCCTTTCTTGATAATTTGTTGATGGAAGATATCCAATATGGCGATCTCACCAGCCGAGCTCTGAATATTGGTAACCAACTAGGCACAATGACTTTTACACGCCGTGAAGCAGGTTGCGTCAGTGGGATCACTCTAGGTTGTCGCTTATTGGAAAAATTAGGATTAGTAGTCATCGCACATCAACAAGATGGCGATTTTGCTAATGCAGGTGATTGCTTAATTATGGCTAAAGGCCGTGCTGATGCACTACATCAAGGCTGGAAAGTGGTACAAAACGTTCTTGAGTGGAGTTGTGGCGTGAGTGATTATATGGCAAGAATGCTAGATATTTATCACCGCTATCAACCTAAAGGGCAAATTGCGTGTACACGTAAAAATATCCCTAATACTAAATTACTCGCGACCCAAGCCGTACTGGCGGGCGGTGGTGTCATTCATCGCCAAGGTTGCTCCGAAACTATTTTGCTCTTTGCTAACCATCGTCGATTTTTGTCAGAACCTAATAATTGGACGCAACATGTTAAGCAACTACGCCAAGCGGCACCTGAAAAATGCATTGTTGTAGAAGCTGATGATATTGAACAAGCAAGAGAGGCGTTAAAGGCACAGCCTGATATTTTACAGCTCGATAAGTTCTCTATTGAAGATATCGCACAGCTACAACAAGAAGTGCCTCACATTGCACCTCACTGCCATCTTTCCTTGGCTGGTGGTATTAACTTAAACACAATTGAAAAATATGCACAGACAGGCATCAACTTACTGGTGACATCTGCGCCTTATTATGCTCCACCGACGGATATTAAAGTTCGCCTTTATCCAAAAGATTAAATAAAGACAACATCTACTGAATGTAAAAAAAGTTATAACAAGGAAATAGTTGTAGTGGCATAGAGGAACATCTTTGCTGAACTTCTTTTATATGAATTTGTTGCTTTATTTTATAAAAAAGCCGAGTGCTAACAGATGTTAGCGCTCTTTTTATTCATTTATTTTTACGCATATCGTTATATAAAAGATTATATATTGATTATAAACTGAGATTGGAATGATGAAATTAAAACCTCTATGCTACTGTTTATCTCTTGTTCTATTACCCAGTATTGCACTTGCTGACACCACTTATGGGCAATCCACTCCTGATTTATTAACTGTTTGGAGTAGTCCTATTGCAGCGAATCCAGATATATTAACGCAAGAACAAATGCTTGAACAAAATAAGGTCAATGCGGCGCAAGCCATTGCAACATTACCCGGTGTTGTAATGCAAAAATCGGGTAACCGTAATGAGTACACCATTAAAATACGTGGTTTTGATAGCCGTCAAGTACCTGTATTCTTTGATGGTATCCCGACTTATGTTCCTTATGATGGCAACTTAGACTTGGCTCGCTTTACCACAAACGATCTGGCAAGCATTGAAGTCAACAAAGGCTATACCTCATTACTGCAAGGCCCTAACTTAATGGGTGGTGCAATTAATATCGCCACCGCGACACCGAAAAAACCCTTAGAAGGCAGTATCGCTTATTCTCAAGGTTTTGCCCGTGGTGCTGATTATGCACACAATATGAGTGTACGCTTAGGTGCGCGTAATGATTTAGGCTTTATTCAAATCAGTGGTAGCCAATTAAAGCAACGTTTCACGCCAATCCCAGGTGCTGATGAAAATAATGCAGCGGCAGGAACTCATGGGCGTCGTGATAACTCTGCAACTGATGATAAACGTGGCATGATCAAAGTGGGTTGGACGCCACGCGCTTCTGACGAATATACCCTAACTTATGTAAAACAAGACGGTGAAAAAAATAGCCCACCATCAACATTGGGTAAAGGTAAATTTAAATATTGGGCATGGCCGGATTACAATAAAGAAAGCTATTACTATAGCGGTATTACTCAAATTACTGATGGTATGAAATTACAAAGTCGTGCTTATCACGATAAATTTGAAAATACCCTTTATATGTATCCTAAAAAAGGTAATACACCTGATTACAGTCACTATGACGATTACAGCACAGGTGCCGCATTACAATTAGGCATCGATACACGTGAAAATGATCTGCTCTCTTTCGCTGCTCACTGGAAAGATGACGTTCACCGTTCTCAAAAAGAGAAAAATGGTGAGTGGATGCGTTATAAAGACAGAACATGGTCTTTAGCAACAGAATATCAATGGGCTGCCACTAATGATCTCGATTTAGTGGGTGCAATTAGCTATGACTGGCGCGATAGTGTTGAGACTGACAAAGGCGCTGATGATAACAAACAAACAGCCTTTAACTGGGAAATGATGGCAAAATATTCATTAGCTAATGATGATGCTGTACGTTTCTCTGTATCTGATCGTAGCCGTTTCCCTACACAAAAAGAGCGTTACACAAGTGAAAAACCCAAAGATGGCTCAAAAGGGATCATCAATCCAGATTTAGATCCTGAACGCGCATTATCTTTCGACTTAACTTATGAAGGACACATTACAGATAAATGGGGTTATCAAACTAGCGTTTACTACAATCGTGTCAGTGATGCAATTATGGCGCATACCGTTTATCGCAATGGCAACGCATTCTTTCAAAACCAAAATAGCGGACGTATTGACTATATTGGTTTAGATTTAGGGACTAAAGGTAATGTGACAGATTGGTTAGAGCTTGGCTTAAATTACAGCTATATCCATAGCGACCCTAAACAAGTAACACACATTGAAGGTTTACCAAAACATAAAGCCTATATGTGGATAGCATTTATTCCTGTAGAACAGATTCGCTTTACCATTATGGAAGAAGCACAAAGTTGGACCTATAACCGCATTGATGAAAATGACAAACTGGCAGGCTATGCAAAAACAGACCTCCGTTTAGATTATGATTTTGGGTATGGTGTTTCTGCTAATGCTTCTGTAAATAATCTTTTTGATAAGTCTTATGAATATACTCAAGGTTATATGGAAGATGGTCGTAATTACTGGTTAGGTGTTGAATATAAATTCTAAATTATTTTTTATCAATGTAAGAGCTGATATTTATTCTAATATCAGCTCTTTTTTATCCCTAAAATCACTTTAATTTCCATAATATCACTTTATCAAAAATTAGAAACGTAGAAATCCTTTTGCCATTTCTAGTAATGTATTCATCGTACTACTTACTATTTTAACAAAATTATCATAATTGCTATTGGCAGCACTGTATTTTTTAGAAAGCTCATCAAGATTACTATTTATATTTTTTTCAAATGCATCCATACCATTTTTTAGTAAATTAAATTCTGATGATAAAAGTTTAACAGTTGCATTATCAGGGGACTTATTCATCTCATCCTCTGATGATCCACCTAATACTAAATCTAATAATTTATCAAAACGAGATAAGTCCACCTTGAAATAAATTTCAATTTTAACTGGTGGGCCAGGTAATTGATTTGTACTAAACTTGCCACTTTTAACATCCTTTAATAAATCTTCTATAGCGTCAATAGGCACCATAATTCCATTAGCATATATTCTTTCTCCTCCAATTTCACGATAAAAACGACCATCACTATCTTGTTCGAAAACAAATTCTCCGAAATAAAGATTTTCATTGGAAATAGAACTATATTTATCAATAAAATCTTTTATTTTTTTATAAAAATCTTTTCGTTTAAAATTAATATGGTTATCATCACTTGCTGCACTAACATATTTACTGATACTTGCTAATATCTCTCTTAATTCATTAACAAATTTCATATAATTAGAAAAGGTATCTTTTAAAACATCTAAGTAATCATTTTTACCTGTGATTATAGAATCTTTGACTTCTTTAAAAAAATCATGCAATGAATCAGCATTAGAACTGCTTCTGTCATTAAGTTGAGAGTCTACATATTGAATTTGAGATATATTTTTCTTTAGAATTCTGGCATAAATATTATTTATTTCATATTGACTATCGCAAGAATAAATAGATTCTTCTAATAAATTAACATATTTAATGTTTTTCGGCACTGAAAATAAACCGTCAGCAAGATTATTTTTTAATTTTAATTTAACCCTCTCCTTTTCTATATAAAAATCTTCAATTCTTTTATTTCTTTCATTATTAGATATCAGATCATGTTGTTTATCATTATTATTTAACTCAAGATTGTTATATTTTATTTTATAATTCTCATTATAGTTAATTGAATTTATCACTATTAACCTCTTACATTACTAGAAATCGTTGAAGCAGCATCTTGATTGGCCCGAATAATTGCCTCTATTGCTTGTATTAATGCTTTAATAATATCTGAGGCTTCGCGTTGGATCTCAGAGTTATTATTATCAATTTGTCCTATTGCGTGACCAGCAGATTCTAATGTCTTAATATTTCCATCTATACGTAATGCGTTATTTTGAACAGTATTATCAACTATTTTTGATGTAGGATCTGCCGCTGCTGAAATAAATGAACCTTTAATCATAGTTTTATTCGTTGTCTCATTTGGTGATTTCAACTCACCCATTCCTTTTATAGAGGTAAAAGCACCAATACCATGAATAACCATAGAAACAGCGGCACTTGAAATAGCAGCAGATAATATAAAGTCTGCTTTTTCATATAGATCATCTTTTATTTTATTAGCAAAATCTAATTGCATTTTTATAAAAAAGTTTCCTAACTTTCTTGATGAATCATATTTTTTTATCATAAACAATAGATAATCAATCATTAAGTTAATAATGTTTATCATTTCTTTAGAAATAAAATTAAAAATATTATTATTTATTATATTGTTTTCCTTTAACTGTTTACCTTTGTCTAACTCAATAATTAAAAATTGTAGATCAGGTTTTTCTATTTTTGGTTTCTTTAACTCAGGTATTACAGTATTGACCTGATTTTTTTCTCTTTCTATCCGTTCATTTATCTCTTTTGACCGTCCTCTACTATCAAATATAAAATTATTAATTTTGGTATTTTCCTTAACATTATCATCAAAAATATTTTCTAACTGTTCTTTTATTACAGGTATATTATTCAGTTGATTACTTACATTGAAAGCCATAATGTTGCCCCTATAAAATGAATTAAATATTCATGTTTTTTACAATAATTGCTCGAGTTTTATTACTTGCAGATAAATTATCACTCATGCTCTGCAACATTTCAGTTAATGTATCTACTTGTTCATGATAACTATCCATAATTCTCTCTATTAATGCTTGGATCATATCTAATATAACTTGTAATTTTTTAGAATCTGCAACAGCTCTAATAATGGCATCAGTAATGAGCGCTGTATATATATTAATAATACTTGAAACTGCTGCTGTGATTAATCTTGATATTAAAAGCATTTTATTCAAAGTATTTAATCCAAATTGGGCAAGATCTTTAGTTAGCAGTTTAGTAATTGATTTTATAATATCCTTCAATGTCTCCATAATTATTTCTTTAACCATTTTACCTAACATGGCTTCAAGATAATCATTCAAGATTTTCTTTAATATCATTTTAGTTTGTTCAGTAAAAATCTTTTTAGCTACATTAGTCACTGCATTAGCCGCTGGACCAGCAACACAACTTAATGCAACCCCTCCCACTAAAAGTCCAATAGTAATGACAATTTTTACTGCCATTCTTATCTTTTCTTTCATTTTATTTTTAGATTCTTTAATAATTTTTTCAATAGCTTCTTTACCCAAACCCGCTTTCGATAATATAGCAGACATGGAAGCATCAATATAAGCCTCAATTATATCGCTAATAACATCAGCAAGTTTATCGACAAGTTCACTTACCGCTTTTGTAACAGGAGCCATTGCTTCTTCCATAAACGATTTATGAGTTATCGCTTGATAAATTTCATCGGCAACCATTAAAGAGACACTAGCTACCATCATCACGACAGCAACACCAAGCAAAGCCAATGAAGCACCTGCCGTAAAAATAGAAGCAGCACCCGCAATAAGTGTTAATAAGGCACCAAGTATCTTTAAGCCAATTCCTGCCCAAAAGTCAGTTTCTCTCTTTTTTTCAAGTTGAGTTTTTTGATCTTCAATTTTTTGTTTTAATGATTTAGTAGTAACCTCCTGAATATCATCAAATATTTTCTGTTCACCCTGAACACGTTGTAAGGTGACTCTTAATGTCAACTCTCGTAATTTTGCTAATAAAAAAGTTAATAATGCCATTCCCGTTAGTGCATGTGATGCAACTTCGAGTTCTATTTTACTTTGCAATTTTGTTAGCTTGTTATAAATATCTTGTGCGCTATCTAATCTGCTATTGATTGATTCATCATGTTTTTTATTAATTAATGAATTTAATTCATCTCTATGTGATGTAATTGAATTAATTTTATCATTACTCAGAGAAACATTTGGTATATATTTAAATGCTTCGTCTAAAAAATTAGCTAAATTATTATATAGTTTATAAATATCATCCAAAGTATAATTTTTAGTGCTCTTAGGTAAACGCATGAAAGGAAAATTATCTTCAAGAAAAACCGCCATTTCCTCTCTGCTATTAATTTTTTTAGCAAGTAATTTACTAACAACCGCATCAGGAATATTATTATTTTTTAAAAAAATAATAATTTCTTTTTTATTTTTAAATTTATTAATCTTAATTTGATTATAGATTTCCATCCAATAATCAGTATAAGCTTCTTTATATTTATTTACATCATCTAAAATAAATTGACAATCATTTTTTAGTCCATTAAAACCTTGAGATAATTTATCTAATTTATCTAGATAATAATCAAGATTATCAATATTTTTTAATTTATCTAAGATGCTTTTATTTATTAGATTTTGATATGATAATTGTAGAAAGAGGTAATCATTTGTTCTTTTTGAAGAGGAAATTTTTGATTTATTTGATTCAGTATATAATAGTTGAATTTCTGTTTCTGTTTTTGTTTTTGTTTTTGTTTTTGTTTTTGTTTTTGTTTTTGTTTTTGTTTTTGTTTTTGTAGAATCGATTGAAAAAGTATTTTTGTTTTTTACAATATAATGACTATCATCATATAGATGCTTTTGATTAGCTAAAATCTCTTCTTTTCTATTTGCCTCAATTGGGCTGTTTAATACATCTTCTTTTTCTTTTTTTTGAGGATATAGCTGAGTCTGATATTCTTGCTCTGACGCTGCTTTAATATTAAAATTTAAATCCGATTTAGTATCGATTTTTTTACTACTTTTTTCTTGTTCTATGGGTACTCTTAGAATAGGGTATTCAAAGTTATTTTTATCTTTTAAAATAACCTCATTAATTAACTTCTCATTAGTAACCGTATTAATTATTTGAGCTTGTTTTACATTTTCTTTATTAACTTTTTCAACCTCTTTAGAAGGTGAAAATGTAGAAACTTTTCGCTCATAGATAATATCATTATTAACTTTACCATTCATATTATTCATCCTTACTTTCATCGATGACTATAAGTGGAATATCTTTTAATGACTCTAAATAAACTATTGCTTTTTCTTTTATTGTTTCATCATTAATATTTTTAACCACTTGATCGAAGCAATACTTTGCTTTCTCTTTTTCACCTAAAGACAAGTTACATTGCCCTGCATAAAATACTGGGCGATAATCTTTATCTGCATTTAAATAAGCTAACGCATATAGATCAACCGCCGCTTGATACTGTTTTTTTAATTGATTAACTGCAGCAAGTCCCATAATGTAATCAACATTATAAAAATCGTAGAGACATAAAAATTTGAAAATAGCCTCGGCTTCATCCAACTTTCCCTTCTGGTAGAAGTCATAAGCAAATGAGTAGATTCCTTCCATAAATCCTTCTGGAATAGTGCTTTCATCCTTAAGTGTTGTCCCATTTTGAACAATAGAAACAATATAGTTTGCTAATTGATCAATTTCTTTTTCTGACATTTTTTCATATACTGACATGATGTTAATCCTTTCATCTTAGATGAATAATTAATAATAAAATCATAGAATAATTTTCGTTCAATTACTTTAATAAAACACACGCTACCATTTATAAAAATTAATTATTTTTTTTTATATTTATAAAATATAAAAATATTTATTCATTTATATAATCTATCTCATCTCTCAATCTTCCATCGATTTCTATTTTCTTCAACCAGATTAAAATATCCATAATATCCAATAAATCTTGATCCATCATGACTTCAAAAAGGTGATATCTATGATAAATTTTCCGTGCTAATTCGGGATATCTTACAACTGGTGTTCCCACTTCTTTTGCATAGGATTTAACAGCTAATGCTTTTGCATTAACGCATTTCAATGAAACTAGTGGCATAATTCCATTATCAGGATCGAAATAGATCCCAACTGCTACATGGGTTGGATTAACAATTACCGCAGAAGAATCTCTAATTACTTTCTTCATAGGCTCATCAAGTAATTCTTGATGTAACTGTTTACGTGTTGATTTTATTTCTGGATCACCCTCCATATTCTTATTTTCTTGTTTAACCTCATGCTTTTCCATCATCATATCTTTTAAGAAAAGAAAAAAATCCGTTATAATATTTAAAATAAGAATAGGTAAAGACAATATAAAAAAAACAAATATAAAACTAACAACTAGCGAGCCCCATTTATCAATAACTTGATTTAATCCAGAACGATATAAAAAAAAGATTTCTCGCCCATATACAATAATAAATAAATAGCAAGTAATGATAAATACTACTATAAAAAGCAGTGTTTTTATAAAATCTTTTACTGTTCTTAAACTAAATATTTTTTTAAATCCAGAAATGGGGTTAATACGAGTTAAATCTAGTTTTATTGCTTCAGTGGCAAGTTTAAAACGTGATTCAAATAAAGAAGGAATAGTACCAACTAATGCGGTTACTACTAATATTGGTAAAATGATATCAAAAAAAACTTTTGATATTACTTCAATATAACTTTTTAATGTAATATTAGTAGGATGAAGTAAAAGTGATTGGTAAAATCGAATAAACTCTGTGAAATCAGTCTGATGAAAGATATACATCATCCCAATAATATAAACTAGCCCCGAAGTTAGCTCTTTATTTTTAAAGCTTTGCCCTTTTTTAGCTGAATCATCCAGTTTTTTCTGGGTTGGCTTTTCCGTTTTTTCAGCCATGATAAATTCTCATAAATAACTCATAAAAATATCTGTTGTTAAAAAATTCAGATAACTCATTCGTTAACGCAGAGGAAAAAAAGAGGAGCAACGCCGAGAATGCAATGATCCCTTTAATACACAGAGATAAAGAAAAGGCGTTAAGTTGTGGGCAAAATAGAGAATAAACACCCAATGCAACTTCACTTAAAAACATAATAATAAGTACAGGTGAAACTAACACAATTGCTACTCTCACCATCTCGGTTAACCATTTACCAATAAAAGAGTAGCCAATATTTTGATTAAAATAACCGATAGGAAAAACATCATAACTATCTTTTAAGGTATCCATTAAAATAATTAGACCACCAGTATTCATAAAATAGGCAACGCAAAATAATCCTGTCAGAGATGCAAATTCAGAAGATTCAATACCTGTCGTTGGATTGATGGTATCACCAATGCTTGCACCTCGTTGATTATCAATAAACTCACCAAACGCTGAGGCAATCCAAAAAGGTGTCGCTATGAGCATCCCAATTAATATGCCAATCACTAACTCACTGATTAGAATAATTCCCCAGCTATCTCTAATATTATCAGTAATAGGAATGCTAGCTTTTATTCCCATAGCAACATAAAACACGATAATGTATTTCAATAGCTGACTATTTAATACACGGCTATTCAGAAAGGGAATAAACATAAAGACAGGAAATAAGCGAGCAACCAAAAGTAGTAAATCGACCAAATAAACTTGTAAATACCCAAATAGTATCGACATGTTATTTATCCAGATAATCCTATGACTAACATCTCTTTTGCATAGACTAATATTTTATCGCCCATCCAGCCCATTGTTATCAGCAAACAAACAAAGACGCTTACTAACTTTATACCGAAAGGTAATGTTTGCTCTTGAACTTGCGTAATAGTCTGTAATAAACCAATAATTAAGCCAACAAAAGTTGCTACTGCTATCGGAGCAGCGGAAAGCAAAATAACCAGATAGACTGCTTTATTTGCTGCATAGACCATATCCATTAGCTTACCGCCATAAGATCAAGATATTGATTAATCAATCCTTTTGATAATAAAGTCCAACCATCCATTGCAATAAACAAAATAAGTTTTAATGGTACTGATAAGGTTATAGGGCTCATCATCATCATCCCCAAGGCTAATAAAATACACGACACCACCAAATCAATAACAATAAAAGGAAGATAGAGATAAAACCCGATAATAAATGCAGATTTAATTTCACTTAATGCATAAGCTGGCAATAATGAAAGCAAAGAGCTTTCAATATTTTCACTATCACCATGGCTTTCAGGTCTATTTCCTTGTGCTTTTTCAAAAAACTCAAGTAATTCTGGTTCTGAATAACGATATAAATAGCGTTTGTATTCACCTAGCGCTTCATCAGAAAAGCGTTCTAGTGATTCTGGTGATGTTATGCTAATAGGTTCATCAACTAAATACTGATAGCTATTTTTGGCAATTGGCGTCATTACAAATAGAGCCATCATCAATGCAACTGCATTAAGTACCATATTTGACGGAACTTGTTGAACACCAAGCGCATTGCGTGTCATCACTAATACAATTGAAAACTTTAAATAGCATGTACCTGCTGCAATAATAAAAGGTGCTAATGTTGCAAAAGCAAGCGTCAAAATTAAGGTTGTTGGGCTATCCATAAATTTACTCTTGAGCTGAAAAAGAACGTTGTATTTCAACAGCAAAGTTATCGCCAATTTTAACTAATTCACCTGATGCAACGGATATGCCATTTACTTTTATAATAATATGTTGATAAGCATTTTCTGGTAATTCTATTTTATCACCAGGAGCAAGTGCCTCTATCTGTTCTATCAATAATGTCTTACTCGCTAATAAAAAAGAGACAGTAATAGGAATAGAGTTAATAGATTGTAAGTTGACAGAATTATCATGCACTAGAGTTGGTGAAGTAACATCATTATGATCATCAAGATTTTCTTGCTGAAGTTGAATTAGATCATCAAGATCATTTTCATCAGGATCAAACATTTCATTTAATTCCACGCTATTTTCTCCTTTCCATTCAAATCTCATCCATTTCTTTTGCCCAATAACTAACATTGGAGATACTGTCTTAATTAATAAAATATCGCCTTGTAATGCACTTTTAAGTAATGAAAGGGAAATTTGGCTATATCCCCAATAAAAATCAGCGATAGCACCAATTTTCTTTTCTGATATGTTCATCCATTGAAATTTACCTTTAATTTTGTCAATAAATAATTCACCAATATCACTATTGACTACGGGATAACGAATATCAGCAGATTTTCCCAAGCAGACAGTATTTATCTTAAGAGACATCGGCTCTTGTGAAAAAGGAAGCGTAATTTTTGAGAATTTTTCTAATAAAAAAGCACATAAATAAGATGCAGGAACTTGTGTCCAATCAATATTTTTTTCAGGGTAGATCTTAGCCATAACAGTATTCACTAAAATGAACCCACTTAAAGTGCCTAATGTATTTTCACCTTTAATATGAAAATAATAGCTTGATATATCAGTAGGCAATGAATCAAATGATGCGGATAAATATTTCATCGCACTGCCATCATAATCTTCACTATCTAATGACGTATTCATCAATACTCATCCTCTTTATGCTTATCTGCATCAATTGAATTAATATGTGTATAGCTATTTTTCTCATTATTCTCTAAAGATAGTGTTGAACGACCTTGATACTGATTTAAATTTTCAAATGATGCTTGATAAACTCGTCCAGTTGATGCAATTAATCGAATTTGATTTTCTAGTGCAAAGCGAATTTGCACTTGATGATTATTATTTCCCCAATGTTTAAAAACATAAGTTATATTATTAGGTCCAAAGGACGAAGTATCTATTTTATGTAAAATATTCCATGTCGGTAAATTAAGTAATTGCTTACCAGAAAACGATGTTTTTATTTGAGGTATTAACTGAGATTTTGATACATCATCTAAAAACATATTAGCATTTATCAAAGATATATTTTGCAATTGTTCTTGCTTTCTATTTTTTATTTCTGACTTAAGGTCAGAGTCTAAAAAAGCATGATGATCTTTCGGATTTAATTTATTATTTAACAATAACCCTTCATTCTCTAACGAAGTGATTTTATTATCTTCATTCATAGAGCCATGATGTAGTTTTCTCTCTATCAAACTATCATCTAATTTATTTTTTGAGCTTGAGCTTTTACTTAATATTAAATCATCTATATAAATTTTCTTATTACCATCAATATATTTACTTCTATTTTCCGACTCTAGTTTATGTTTCAAGTTATTATTTTTTAGTAATGGTATTGTATTTATATCTTCTTTTTTATCTAATTGACTATCAAATACCAATTTTTCTTGTTGATTTATGTTCTGTTTTTTATTTTTTATTTTACTATTCAGCGTAGACGACACATTTTTAAAATCTATCGGTCTATTTTTTTTATCAATATTATTTATGTTATTATATAAATTATTAGCTTTTATATTGATACCTTGTTTAATTAGCTGCTTTTTTAAATGCGATGGGATAGCTGGCTGCATTATTTGCTGATTGAGTAATAATCCCTCTAGATTTTTAAGCTCATCACTATCCACTTCTAATTCATTTTTGGTGTTTTTCTTTGTGGACAATTTTTCTTTTTTATCCATAACTTCTGCAACATCTTTGTGCTCAATACTATTATCTTTTTTACTTATTAATTGCTGTTGAAAAATAAATTCTTTTTTACTAATTAGAGATAATAGTTGCAGTTTATGTTTAAATTTCTGTAGATTTTTAGACGTTATAGTTTTTAGTTGATATTCATTATTTTTAAAATGAACATCATCATTATAAGTAATCTGAGTTAATCTAACACTATCAGGTATTATTTTGTTCATACAACGCCATCTCCTGTATCTCATTCTGTTCTAAACGTTCTAGATATAGTGTTTTTTCTAACAGCTTTCTATCAAAATAACGTTGCATTTTCTTTTGTTTCTTAACAGCTACAAGATACTCTTTTTGCAAAGCAATCTTATCTTCTTGTAATTGAATTAATTTATTTTCAATTTCTTTAATTTGGGCATAACATATATTTAATGATGATAAAACAATAGCTTGTTTTCGTCGCTGTTGATTTAATGAGATAAAAGAATAGATACCAACTTTTTCATAAGTCGGTATCTCATTTTTTAACGCATTAGCTAATTGTTGTTGTTCTATTTTTTTATTTTCAGCTTCAATTAATAATTGTTGATATTGGTGCTGTTTTTTTTCTATTTTTTGTTGACGTTTAATAACAGCATTAATAAGAGATTGTTGTTCAAGAGGTAAGCGCATATAGCTTTTCCTGAGTTTCTTGGAATTCAGCCTTTTCTTTAAATGATTGAACTAAAAAACGTTCAATTAAAGCTTGTTTATTGACGGCTTCGTCATTAAGTGCATTATCACCAGCATGATATTCACCAAGTTCTTGCAGTAATTTAATATCTTGTAAACGCATTAAAATTTGTCTTACTTTTAATGCTGCTTGTTGCTGTTTTTCACTCGTGATTTGTTGAAAAACACGGCTTACACTGCCTAAAATATCAATAGCAGGATAATGGCCAGATGCTGCAATTTTGCGCGAAAGATAAATATGACCATCCAAAATAGATCGTACTTCTTCACCTATTGCATCAGGTTCATCATCGCTCTCCAATAAAACAGTATAAAAAGCAGTAATCGAACCGACTTTAGTCACGCCAGGCCGCTCTAGGATTGCAGGTAACTTATCAAATACAGAAGCGGGATAACCTTTACGTACAGGTAATTCACCCGCAGTAAGTGCAACATCACGTAATGCTCGACAATAACGTGTTATAGAATCAATAAATAAGACAACATGCTTTCCCTGCTCACGAAAATACTCTGCAACCGTTGTTGCCACGAGCGCAGCATTACAACGATCAACCGCAGGTTGATCAGAAGTAGAACAGATCAAAACTGTTTTTTTACAGCGACTATCACTTTTCAACTCTTCAACAAATTCAGTGACCTCACGTCCCCTTTCACCGATTAGACCAATAACAAAAATATCAGCTTGTGAAAAACGGATAAACATATTCATTAACATGGTTTTACCTGTTCCTGCACTCGCAAATATTCCCATTCGTTGCCCTAATCCACAACTTAATAATCCATCAACAGCTCGCACTCCTGATTGAAAAAGTGTGTTAATAGGCAGTCTGTCATTAAATGATGGAGGATTTGCGTCAACAGGAAATAACTCATTATACGTTTCTTCAGGTGGCTCACTGTGATCAAACCTCAATAAGCAATGCCCTTTAATATCAATCATGCTACCTAATACATTGTTATTTAACGCAACGGAAAAAGATTTTCCTGTTGGCTCTACGACTATCTGTAAAGAATATCCTTGAGAGCTTCCCATCATACTAAGTATTGTTATGCCATTACGAAACCCAATAACAATAGCTTCACCAACAACCTGTTTATTTTCTATGCCTGTTTTTATTTGGCAAATTTCGCCAATAAAAACATCACGCAACATCACCTCCAAAATATTTCCTTGTATTCGTGTGGGATGAGCTGCGTAACGAAATGCTGAAAAAAAGTTGTTCATTGTTAATTAATAAATTGCTGATGAATTTGATTCATAACTTGAAAAAATTCATCAATTGCTTTTGCCATTGTTTCACCATTTTGTAGTGCAATAGGCATAAAAGAAGCTCTCAGCTCTAAATCAGACTCCACTTTAACTAAAGCAGGCTGTCCAGGATAAAAACTTTCTGTCTGTACATTAATTTGCTCTAATAAAATACCACTACTATTTTGCTGTAATTGATTTTCATCATATTCACGTAATACAGACCAAATCATAGGAACATCGTCGACAGTTAATAAATTAATATCGGGCATTTCACCAAGGCTAATCGTAATTGTTGAATGGTTATCGATAGATTTTCCATTAGAAAAAAGATCATTACGACCAATGACATTCATAGAGTCGATAATTAAACTAGCAAGATCACAAGACATATTCTTCCCCTAAATAGATTGCAAGACATTTATTTCAATATCTGAAGATAATTCGTCATAGGATAAAACTGAAAGCTGTGAAAACTGCGTCTCTAATAATTTTCTGACAAATCGCCTTATATCTATTGCCGTTAAAACAACATAGTTTTGAATATATTTAATTTCATCAAAAGCAACTGTCATTTTTTCCATAATAAGATCAAGTTCAGCGGGTTCTAAATTAAGAAATGTACCAGAAGAACTCTGTCTTATCCCACTACGAATTATCTCTTCGACTTCGTTAGATAATATAACAACATTAATCTTTCCATTTTTAGAAAAAAAACTACTTATATACCGTGCTAACAATGAACGAATATGCTCAGTTAATAATATTGGGTCTTTTTCCTTTCCACCCCATTGTACTAACCCACCAACAATTGTCTTTATATTTCTAATAGGTATTTTTTCTTGTATTAGTCTTTGTAAAACTTCATTAATGCGTTGGATAGAAACTTGTCTATAACACTCTTTCATTAACTCAGGAGCTCGTTCTTCAACTTTATCAAGGATATTTTTAGTTTCTTGAATACCTAAGAATTCGATGATATTAGATGTCATCAAAGATGAGAACTTATTATAAAAGTAATTCTCTGATTTAATAATTTGATAATCTAATTTGGTGAGTTTCTCTTTTTCTATTTCTTTTACCCAATATCTTTTTATTTTATTGTCTTCTTTTTCAACATACTTTAATCCTAACGAAAAAAATTCATCATTCGGTTCTTCTATATTGATAAGAGAAAATGGGCAATCAAATTCGTCGGCTTTTACTTCATTGATTAAAATGATTATCCTGTCTTCTTCAATTACATCAGAATAGTGGATCACAATATCAGGTAGCAAAACACCATATTGTAAAATAAACTCTTTTTTAAGCCATTTCTCAAAAACAATTTTAGTTAGGTAATCTTTTTTTGTCGTGGAAACAGTAACAATTAAAGGTAAAGTTTCTGCTTGTTCTAAAGAGATCGTTTCTGTAAGTAAACTATTTTCTTCTTCATTTTTCTTTCCTGAAAAAAGATTAGAAATAAGTCCTTTTTTATTTTCTCCCTCTTCATTTTTTCCTCCTTCTTCTGTTGTCGATGATGCTGTGGATTTCTTCTTATTTCCCCTATTTTTTTTAAAGAAATAAAAGGCAATGATCGCAGAAAGAATAAGGAATACCGGTGTTGGAAAACCTGGTAAAAAACCAATAATAAATGCCAGTACCGCTGTCACCAATAAAGCAAAATCTTGAGCTAATAGCTCATTCATTATGCTAAAACCTAAATTTTTATTTTCACCACCAACACGAGTAACAATAAAACCAGCACTAATAGAGATAAGTAATGCTGGAATTTGAGCAACTAAGCCATCACCAATGGTCAGTAATGTGTAGGTATGTAAAGCCTGTGAAATCGATAAATCCATTTGAGCCATACCAACAGAAATGCCACCAATAAGATTGACAAAAATAATAACAATACCGGCAATTGCATCACCTTTAATAAATTTCATTGCACCATCAAATGAACCATAAAGTTGACTCTCTTGCCCTAATTCTTTACGCCTTATTTTTACTTCATCATTAGTAATGATGCCGGATTTTAAATCAGCATCAATACTCATTTGTTTACCTGGCATACCATCCAATGAAAAACGTGCTGCAACTTCTGCAACACGTTCAGAACCTTTGGTAATAACCAAAAATTGCACAATAGTGACAATTGAGAAAACCACAAATCCGACGACCAGATTCTCACCAATAACAAACTCACCAAATGAAGTAATAATTTCACCTGCATCAGCATCAAGTAAAATTAAACGGCTAGTACTAATAGAAAGTGCTAAGCGAAAAAGAGTGGTTATCAGCAATAATGCAGGGAATGTCATGAAATTTAAGATTCGGGTAATATAAAAAGAACTCATAAAAATCAAAAGAGAAATAGTAATATTTAACCCGATAAGAAAATCGACGATGTAAGTTGGAAGCGGAATAATTAGCATCATGATTACTAAAACCATAACAGCTAATACAATAAGTTCAGGACGATTTCTAATGGCAGAAAGAAATTTATAAACCATAATTTATATCCATTAAAATATGTTTAACATTATATTTATATTGATTTTCTTAAGTGGTATTTTTCTATATTTATATATTTATCTATAATATTTTGAATAATCATTTGGCACTCAATTCTAAACTCATCAGATAAAAATAAGTTCTCCGGAAACTTATTAAACATGTTTCTTATTCCCTGTAATAACTTCATTTTTATAGTTATTAATAACTTTTCCCACTCACCTGATAATAATGAGATTAAATATTTATTCATATCTCCTGGATATGTCATGCCATATAATATTAATTGATAGAGTTGTTTTTCTGATATGGTGTTTTTTAACTCTATATTCTTAAAAAAACTCATACTTAATTCTATAAAACTATATAATTCCCTTAGTTTATTGACTCGCTCTAACAATTGTCCAAATTCAGAACTTTGAGCACAACTTGGCATTAAAGATTGCATATCACATAACAAACTTTGGGAAAGAAATGTCAAAATAATTGTGCATTGTTTAATATCATATTCTTCCATCCACATCTGAAAGAAAAAGATCGGTTCTATCTCTAAATTAATATAACTTCGATATAAATCACGTAATACTGTGGGATTTAATGCTAATAGCTTAGCAAATGTTTTGGCTTTTAAAGCAATATTTATCCCTGCTTTAATATTCTTGGCATTTTTCCCCTCAAGTAATCGAGAGATTTCATTTTCTATTCCAGCATCTAACTGAGCACCGAGTTTTTTCTTTCTTAATAACTCGCGTAATACCATAACGAGGTCACTTTCATCAGGAAACATTTGCCGTAAATAAGCAAGAAGCTCCTGAATACTTTGACCTGACTTTTTAAACATTAACAAAGCTTTATTGAGTTTTTTATCTGATCCATCTTCCGTTATATAGAGTGTACTTTTCCCCCGATTGGCTTTTTTATCTAACCACTTTCCATAGCGTTGAGAAAATTGAGTCACAACCATCGACATATCATCAGCAATATCAGCTAATTGATTTTGGTAATTTTGCTTTTCTGAAATTTTAGGTTGCTTATATTCCGTTTCTTGCTGATTTTTACGGCTAACGTTATTTTCTTTTGTTTCCTGTCTAATTGGTATGGAAGAGTTAATTGGCGCAATCATCACATTACCCCATAAAAGCTTGAAGTTGTTGCAATGCTTGTGTTGTTTTTTTATCCATTGGTTGAAATGGATTTTGGCTTATTGATTCGGATAAATCAGTTTCTGTATTATCTAATAAACGAGGTTGTAACATAAAAATGCGCACCATCTTTTTATTATTATCTGATTTATAACTAAATAACCCGCCAATCAAAGGTATTGAACTTAATACGGGAATTTTAGTTTCAGCATTAATATTATCTTCACGAGTATAGCCACCAATTAGTAAGCTTCCCCCTTCTGAAACTCGTGCGACGGTACTAATATTAGTACGGTTAATTACAGGTAAACTTTCAACCGTCTCATCTTTTGCTTTATCATCTTTTTTTTCTGCCCCATCTTCCAAATTGATGATCATTTCAATTTCTTTATTAGAATTGCCAATTCTTGGCAATACGCTCATCATCGTCCCAAAAGTTGTCGATTCTAATGTTGCAACACGCTCACCTTTAATTTGAGTATAAAAGGTGGTGTTATTATCAAAAATTGCTGGAGTATTTTCTTGAGTTAATAAAATAGGACGAGAAACCATTTTGGCATCGCCATCTTCTGTCAATGCTCTTATTTTTCCTAAGAAATTCAAACCTGATGCAGCACTTAAACTTGATGTATTAAAAAAGAAAGAGTGATTGCCAGAGCTATATCCTGCTTGCCAATCAATACCTAAGCTATCCGCTTTATTTTTTGAAATATCAATAATCCATAGAGATAGTTCAACTTGTCGTTTAGGTTTATCCAGTTGGTCAATCAAGGAACCGACTAATTCCAATCCTTCTCGACTGGTTTTAACTAATAAGCTATTTGCTGCAGGTAAAGGAACCAATTCAACATGATATCTCCCCATTTGTGTAATAACGGGTGTGACTGATAAGTTATTGTCATTATTATCTGTAGGCTGTGAGACCTCACTTTCCCTTTCTACAGTATTATTTCTTGAAGAGTAAGTGCGCTTTATTGGTGTTCCTGCTTGAGACATAAATAACTGCTGGAGTACCGTTGTAATACCTGGTAATACAATTTTTTCATCTCGTAAATAATAAGTTCTATCTTGCACAAAGGTATTTTTTAGTGCAAATACTTGCACAAATTCCTCTCCATAACGAGAGCTACCTGTTGGTACTTGATTACTTATATTTTCATAGATTTGTTCCTGAACCGCATTATCTAGATAGTCAGCAGCCGCTTTAACTAATTTAAGATAAACAGGAGGTCCTGAAATATAAAAAGTACGCTGATCCTGCCCTGAACGTAATGGGAAACGGGCATCAAATAGACCCACATCTTGAAGATATTCTTTGATTTCACTCATTCCAATATTTTTTACTTGGAACAGTTCTTGTTGGATCTCACTATTATCATAAACATAAATAGATTCCCCATCATTGAAATAGAGTAATGACATTCTGCGCACCATCAAATCAAAAGCATCCTGAGGTGAAGAAATATCAAAATTCCCTGTCACTCTTTTTTTCTTTACAGCGTTACTTAAAATAAATGGTTTATCTAATTTATCTGATAACACAAAGAAAAATTGCTCAATACGAGTATCAACAGCAATAAACATATCAGGTTTTTTTACCTGATGTGTGTAGATAACTTTTCCCTCCGCACCTTGAACAGGAAAAGTTAAACTACAACAAATTGATAGCCCAATAGCACAGCAAATATTATTTTTTATTTTCATAGAGAAGGTGACCAATTCGACGAAATTCCGTCGGTGTAATACCAAACAGTGTTTTTATTTCATTAGAAAAATGGGATGCAGAGCTAAATCCATTATCTACTGCAATTTGTGTCAAAGATTCACTTGTTGATAAAGTAGTAAGAATCGATGATGCTGCTCGCCATGAACGTAATTGGCTTTTACCACAATTACCTAAATAACGTTTACAAAGTCTTCTAAAATGCGTGCCTGATACACCATAGCGCTCTCCAATTTGAGCAATATTACTCTTTTTCTCATCTAAATAACTGATGAGATGTAATACAAGCCAATAGCTTTCGCTATGTCTTATGGTGACAAAAAGAGGTTCTAATTGGCTATTCTCTTTTAAAGCTTCGCTAATTAATATGTACTCTAATGATCCCTCTCTACTTTCTATATAAAAAATCTGCTGATTAATATCAAATTCAGTGCCTATTGCTGTCATTTTTGAAAAATCACGAGCATAATCAATAAAGGCTAATAACCTGGCACAGATAAAAAAAGATCTTTTTTCCATTTTCCAACTTTGATTATCAGACTGAAAAACAACATCACTATTTTTAGCATTATAAATAAAAGCACTTCCTTTTATCATTTTTGTAAATTGTCCATCTCTTATTTTAATTGATGATTCATTATTCAAGGGAATACAAAAAAATAATGAATTCCCCATTAAGATATTTCTATCTCCACTTATTTTTATATCGTTTATCAACATAATTTAAACCTCAAAAATATAAATCAACTCAAAAATGAAAAAGATAACGATACAATATCGCTAACGGAATACAATTTACGTGTTATGATTTGCATGTTCTTCGAATAATACCATCAATAATTAGTGATAAAAATGTATAATTAAAGCAGCAAGTTTATATTTTACAAAATATTTTTATAAAACACACCTTAAATTAGCAAATAAAAAACCTGTTCTTTTTTTTAAAAAAACATTTCAATATTGAAGACCAATATTAATTCACACAATAAATAGGCACGATAACTTCTAGGATATATTTATGCTTTATTATTTATATATTTTGAATGGACCATTAAAGTATACAAAAATATCATTAATTCCAAATGAATATTCAATATCAACATACAACAAGAGAAATAAAATACATAATAATGATGCAAATCAGATTTACATTCCATGCAGTGATGAAGAATTGGTTAAAAAAGTGAATGTCAAACTAAAAAATACAGAAGCAGATCAAAGTACATTAGTTATAGAAGAGAGTGTGATAGCGAATGAAATAGGTGTTGAAATGGATATATATTTTAATAAACCTATTTATTTTAATAATATCCCTATGTTTTTAATTAGTAAAAATGATAACTTGGAAAAAGAGCTATTAGTATTTAAGAATAAATCATCTAACATTACCCCCCGAAAAAAGATAGCTATTATATTGATAACAGTTATCTTTTTTTCATTATTATCTATTTCATTTTTATTTTTTAACAAAAAAGAAGTTAACAACATCATACCAGAACCAACGTTATCAGTAGAAAACTATCACTATTTTTTAGGTTTAAAAAATCATTATTGCCTCTATGACGATAGCGCGCCTGAATGGGTTAAAACAAACAATAATAACAGTCGATATTCATATATAGATATTAAAAAATTAAATCTTATCTTTAATAAAGAGAGTAAAATAACAAACAATATTATAATTAAAAATAATTCAAATCCAATAATATCTTTTGTTTATCATAATAATCATGAAAAAGATAAAATCAGTTCAGTTATTCAACAACAGTTTTCTACCTTTTGCCAACCAACTATCAAAGCCATATCTATTCCTAGTTTAATTGAAGAGGTAAATACACTCTCTTTTATAAAAAAAGTCAGTTATCAAATAAAAGAAGATAAGAATGGGATCACGTTTATATTTGATGATGTTTTGAATAAAGAAAGCAAAATAAAATTTGAGCAATTTATAAAAAAACAAACCTTTATTTTTGGCAGAAAATTTATATTTTACCGTGAGAGTATAGGTAATCCTGATTTAATCAATAAAGCAACTTTACAAGAAGAGAACGGATATATTTTTATTGATAGCCAACACCGTTATTTTCCCAAGGGATAATATTCGGATTTCATTAACATAAAATCATAAATATTCAGAGGATTAATATTATGGCAAATAATTCAGTGACCGATGATGTAAGCTCAATTAAAAAAATAGACGATTACTTTCAAGACCCAGTTAAAAATCAAAGTGATGCATTAAAATCAGCACTTGATGCTTTAAAAGCAGATACCTCGAATGCCGCCGCATTAGCAGACTATCAAGCAAGGTTAGCTGAATACAATATTACACGTAATGCTGAATCAACATCGATTAAAGTCGTTAAAGACTTAGCAATGAGTATTATTGGTAATATGCGTTAATTTTAAATTATATAAAGGATATTTATGGCTATTTTACCTGTTTCTACAGTTAATTTATCTGCGTTATCTGAAACTACAGATAATGAAGATTCATTATCTTCAATAATAACAAAAAATATTGCCAGTAGTTTTCAGTATGAAACTCAAATACATGAAAAACTGGCAACATTAAGTCAGCTTTCTGATGTTCATAGCTATACCAAGCTACAAACCACGCTAAATGATTATACCATTACCATGAATTTAGCCAGTACCTTGGCAAGAAAATCATTGAATATCGTAGAAACCCTACTAAAGGCGCAATAGTGATGAAAACCAGATATTTATTAAGCATGTTATTATTTTGTCTGGTTTCACTATTAACTGGGTGTAAAGAGCAGTCATTATTAACCGGTCTGAATCAGCGTCAAGCAACACAAGTGCAAGCTGTATTACAAAAGCATCAGATAACCAGTACCCAAACCGCATTAGGCAAAGGATTATTTGATGTGTCAGTTAAAAAAGAAGATGTTGCTGTCGCGATTCAAATATTGGAACAGTATCAATTGCCTAGTAATACGCGGGTTGAAATTACCCAAATATTTCCTTCTGATGCATTGGTGTCTTCACCACAGGCAGAAAAAGCACGGTTAATTTCGGCTATTGAGCAACGATTAGAACAATCATTACTCACCATTGAAAGTGTTATCGATGCAAGAGTACATATTAGTTATCCTATTTCCCCCTCAGAGCGCATTATTCCTTCTCCTCACGCATCTGCCATAATTTTTTATGAAAACAGTGTGCCTGATGCAGAACAACTTGGTGAAGATATTCGCGCTTTTATTCATAATTCCTTTAACGATATGAATGAAGATAATATTACTGTTCTACTTTATCCACGCAATATCAATAAATTAAATGTATTAAAACCTCTCACTACTGATGAAAATAGTGCTATCACTTTTAATTATTGGTGGTTGTTAGGTCCACTTTTTATTGGCTTACTGTTCATTACAATATTTATTTTTATAAAGTATCGCCAAAAAAAGCTGATGATGAAGGAGAAAAAAGATGACATTCTCTCTTCAACAGTTTGAGAAAATTTCTACCGTGATGTATGAACCATTACAATACATTCACCCAGACTATAAAACAGTAGCAACTCTCGATGATAAACTTATTTGGCAGCAATTTGCTAATTATCAATTAATTAAAGAACATAAACTGATCACTGAAATAGACTGCGATATAGAAACCGACCTTGTCGCCCAAAAACTATTTACTCAATGGTCGTTATTACCTCAATGTGCTCTATTTTTAGGTTATTTTTACTCACCTCAATATATTTTACACTCAGGTGATTACTATCAACTGCCATCATCATTGCAAGCGTTTCTCTCTTTAAGACCAGTCATTTTGATAAATGAGGAAAATAAAAATGATAATAACGAGATAGCCCCTATCACAATAGGTTATCAATTATTATTTACTTTTATTCACTCTATTTCAGTCGCATTAGCACAACGGTTTAAACTCTGTTTTCCTATAAATCAGTCCCAATTAGAGTTATCAACGGATTTATCTTTATCACGCTCACTTTTTCTTTTGGTGCTTAATTATGCTGCGTTCTGTGCATGAAAAACTGCTAGATTATACCTGTGAAGGGGTGCTTATTCGCGCCCGTTATATCCGACAATTGGATAATATCCATAAAATAAATCTCGCGACAAAAAATAATGCGAAAAAACTTATTCGCGATACTGAGAAAAAACTTAAATTACATCATGATGCTGTGGTTAGGCAAGGCTATAGCGAAGGACTGAAAGCACTATTGGGAGATATATTAACCTTGTTCTCTCAGTATCAAACACATTTATTCAACTATGAAATAGAACAAAGAGAGTTGATCACAAGGACAGTTGCTCAATATTTCCAGTCACCGGATATGCAAATAGAACTAACAAAACAACTTATTGCCGCAAGCCCTTTTGATCATAAACTCACACTTAATATTCCTAAAACCTTACAACCTTATTTAGAAGAAACACTGAGTGATCAAAATATTGAATTAATTCCCCATGATAATACGACAATTTCTGTCAGCGCAGGATCACAAATCCTTTTCTTTGATCCTCCTCTTTTTATGCAAGATCTCAAATCTCAATTTCATCGGCCTTATACTGAAAAAAATCAACTCGCATTTTCTCAAGATCTTAAAACGCGTTTAATTGATTATATTCAACAGTTTGAATTATTAGAAAGCCAAGATGAAAATCAAACTCAAAGAGACCTCCCTAATGAAGATTGATCCTTCCTATACACAGCCACTATCTCATTTATCTTCAAGAATAAATACAGATAAAACAGAAGCAATAGAGAATCAACCAGTGCCCCTTCCTAGGGCTACAGAAAGTGATATTTTAGCGCCTTTTCTTAATCGAGATTTTTATCAGCAATTACAAGATCAAGGCATCAATGATACAAAGGCTATCCTTAATTTCCTAAATCAATATGATGTTATGAATGATGGTAATCAAACACTTAAAGAGAATCGCCAACGAAGCATATTAATGTATGCGCATCAACAGAGTGTATTAGATGATACAGAAAATAAAGAGACTATTAATCAAGCGCTTATTTCATTTCTTTCTTACCAAGGTTTCTATCACCAATTCACACTTGATTTACTGGGTATGACTGATAACCAAGAAGACTATGAGGGATTTTTCAAACCAGATAGTGCATCGTTTTCATTTTGATTATAGGATCTGAGGCCCTGCCCCCTTTTCACCTAAAATATCATCAGGATTGCGCAACGGACAATCACTCAATGATAGACAACCACAGCCAATACAGTGGTCAAGCCCGTTACGTAATCGTTTAAGACGGCGAATGCGTTCATCGAGTCGCACTTTCCAATCCGTTGATATTTCGTGCCATTGTTCTGCCGTTAATTTACTATTTGGTGGGTACTTTCCCAATATTTCTTGAATTTCTTTTAACGGAATTCCCGTACTTTGAGCCGCCTTGATAATTGCCACATAGCGCAATACAACTGGTGGATAACGCCGCTGATTACCTGCACTTCGATAGCTTTCTATCAATCCTTTTTCTTCATAAAAATGTAACGTTGAAATCGCAACACCACTACGTTTTGCTACCTCACCGACGGTAAGTGCTCTATTGAAATCTATTTTCTCTTTTTTCATTCTTTCCTCTTGACCTCAACTTAACTTGAGGTTTTATAGTCCTCTCCTCTCATGAAGTCAAGTCAGTGGGATACCGACTTTTGTATTGAAGATTATTGAGGATAGAAAAATGCCTAATTCAATTGCACGTATTCTTGAAAGCCGCGCTTTATGGTTTATCGCCAGATTACTCATTCTTGTTTTATTTCTCTCCTCTGGTTTTGCCAAGGTGTTTGATTACCAAAATAGTTTGGCTGAGATGCGTGCAGCAGGATTAACTCCAGACTGGTTTTTTAATATTGCCACTGCGATCGTTTTATTTTCAGGTTCTTTATTAGTCCTTTTCGATCGTTATTTATGGCTAGGTGCTGGAGCGCTCGCTGTTTTCCTATTTTTGACCATTGTGATTGTACATACGTTTTGGAATATGACGGGAGATAAGGCCATGTTGTCGATGTATTTCGCAATCGAGCATACCTCTGTTATTGGAGGATTAATCACTACGGCAATGGCAAGTCATTTCCGAGCATTATGGAAAAAAACTGACGCATAAAAACGATAAAAAATATAAAAATAATCACTATGGAAACAACAATAGTATGAATAAAAAACTCACTCTCACGGTATGTGCCTCACTCTTTTTAATCAGTGCTGGTGCAATGGTTTATGCAACAACATCATCTGATGAAGATGCATCTCAGCAATTCGCTTATCCACCCACTAAAGTGGCATTAGCAACTGTACAATCATCAAAATTACCAAACAATATGCAAGGAGTTGGTGAACTAGAAGCCGCGCGCCAAGTCTACTTAGCCGCTGAAACCAATGGTCGAATTGCTGTGATTCACTTTGAGTCAGGACAAACTGTTAAAGCCGGCCAAGTTTTAGCTAAATTAAATGATGAACCTGAACAAGCGGAATTATTGCGTTTACAAGCACAATTAACTAACGCGGATAAACTCTACTCCCGTACAAAACAGCTTTATAGTAAAAATGTCGCAGCAGCTGCACAATTAGACAGTACATTATCTGAGCGCGATATGATTGCCGCATCCATTCGTGAAGTAAAAGCGCGAATTGCACAGAAAGCAATAAAAGCGCCTTTTGATGGCATTGTCGGGATAAAACTTGTTCATGAAGGACAGTACCTCAATGCGGGTGAACGTATTGCATCTTTAGTCGATGCGAGTCATTTAAAACTCAATTTCTCACTTGATGAACAAGCTGCTCCCAAAATTTCCGCAAAACAGCCCATCAATATCGAGGTCGATGCTTATCCAGAGATGGTATTTACAGGCTCTATTAATGCCGTCGATCCTCTTATTGGTCCATCTCGCACCGTACAAGTACAAGCTGTTTTACCTAATACCGATAACAAATTAAAAGCGGGCATGTTTGCTCGTGTGCAAGTTACTTCTCCAGATAGTCCTATGGTATTAACCGTACCAGAAACGGCAGTTACTTATACTGCCTATGGAGATACCGTGTTTGTAGCGCAATCTGACAATCAAAAAAACCTTATCGCTAAGCGTGTCTCTGTGAAAGTTGGATTGCGCTACAACGGCATGATTGAGATAAAAGAAGGCTTAACCCTTGGTGATCAAATTGTCTCATCTGGCCAAATTAAATTAAGTGATGGCATCTCAATTGAACCTATTGAGCAAGATACATTAGCGCTAGCTCAATCTGCGACAACAAAACCATAACGGGAGTTAATAATGAAGTTTACCGATATTTTTGTTCGGCGACCTGTTTTGGCATTAGTTGTTAGCACATTGATCTTGTTACTGGGTGCATTTGCATTCAGTAAGCTACCCGTTCGCCAATACCCTATGTTACAAAACTCAACGATTACGATCGCAACAGATTATCCTGGTGCATCGTCTGAGTTGATGCAGGGATTTGTAACTCAGCCAATTATACAAGCGGTTTCCTCTGTTGAGGGAGTTGATTATATTTCTTCATCTTCAGTACAAGGTAAAAGCTTAGTTACCGTCAGAATGGAATTAAACCGCGACCCTACTCAAGCCTTGACGCAAGTAATGGCTAAGGTAAATCAAGTTCGTTATAAGTTGCCAGAACAAGCTTATGATCCGGTAATCGAGCTTTCATCAGGAGAGTCTACAGCCGTAGCTTATGTGGGGTTCTCAAATGAACAGCTTTCTATTCCTGAACTCACAGACTACCTTTCTCGCGTTGTTGAACCGATGTTCTCATCCATTAATGGTGTTGCTAAAGTGCAAGTATTTGGTGGTCAACAATTGGCCATGCGCTTATGGTTAGATGCAGATAAACTGGCTGGTCGCAACTTAACAGCGAGCGATGTGGCAGAGGCTGTTCGCCGTAATAACTATCAAGCAGCACCCGGTAAAGTAGAAGGCGAGTTTGTCATTGCCAACGTTTATGTCAATACTGATCTCACTAATGTCGAAGAATTTAAAGACATGGTTATCATTAATGATGGTAATAATCTTGTCCGCTTACGTGATATTGGTACCGTCGAGCTAGGTGCTGCGGCCACTGAAACTAGCGGTATTATGAATGGTAAAAAAGCGGTATTTTTGGGTTTATTCCCGACACCAACAGGTAATCCGTTAGTGATTGTTGATGGCATTCGCGAACATCTTGTTGATATTCAAAAAACCTTACCGCCGAGCGTCGATGTAGAACTGGCATTTGAAACTTCACGTTTTATCAAAGCCTCTATTAATCAAGTAGTACAAACCTTAATTGAAGCGATTTTAATCGTTATCGCGGTTATTTATCTCTGTTTGGGATCGTTCCGTTCTGTTCTTATTCCTGTACTTGCCATTCCGTTATCAATGCTAGGTGCTGCCGGATTAATGCTTGCCTTTGGTTTTAGTATCAATTTGCTCACTTTGCTGGCAATGGTTTTAGCCATTGGACTTGTGGTAGATGACGCGATAGTGGTTGTTGAAAATGTCCATCGCCATATTGAAGAGGGATTATCACCTGTTCAAGCCGCTTTAGTGGGGGCAAGAGAAGTGGCTGGCCCTGTTATTGCAATGACCATAACGCTAGCGGCTGTTTATGCTCCGATTGGTTTAATGGCTGGATTAACGGGCGCATTATTTAAAGAATTTGCCATAACACTGGCAGGTAGTGTGATTGTATCCGGTATTGTGGCATTAACGCTATCCCCCGTGATGAGCTCATTAATGCTAAAACCAAAAGAAAATGAAGGCAAAATGGCTAAAATAGCCGAGTATGTCTTTCATAAATTAGCTCATCATTATGGTTACATACTCAATTTTTCATTAGCTAATCGCTGGTTAACCGTTATTTTCGCCTTAGCTGTATTTGTCAGCTTGCCGTTTTTATATAGCCAGACAAAACAAGAGCTAGCGCCTTCAGAAGATCAGGCGAGCGTTTTAACTGCTGTAAAAGCACCACAACATGCAAATCTTGCCTATGCTGAACGATTTAATCAAAAGCTTGATGAAATTTATATGAGTCTGCCTGAAACTGACAGTACATGGATAATTAATGGTACTGATGGCCCATCAGCCAGCTTTGGTGGTATTAACTTTGATGGTTGGGATTTACGTGATCGCAATGCAGATCAAATCCAAGCTGATTTGCAAAATCGCGTCAATAATGTGGAAGGTACCCGTATTTTTGCTTTCCAATTAGCTTCTCTACCCGGCTCAGTGGGTGGATTGCCTGTACAAATGGTGTTACGTAGCCCATTAGGTTATCCCGTTTTGTTTGAAACAATGGAACAAATCAAACAGCAAGCAAGAGAAAGCGGTTTGTTTGTCGTGGTGGATAGCGATTTAGATTACAACAATCCCGTTGTTCAAATTGCCATAGACAGAGCTAAAGCCAATAGTTTAGGCATTCGTATGCAAGATATTGGTGAATCACTTTCACTATTAGTGGGTGAACACTATATCAATCGCTTTGGTATGGATGGTCGCTCTTATGATGTGATCCCACAAAGTGTACGCCATCAACGCTTAACGCCAGCAGCACTTGCAGGGCACTATATTCGTACTCAAGATAATGTGTTAATTCCATTATCAACCGTTGTGAATATTACGACTCAAGTTGAACCGAATAAACTGACACAGTTTAATCAACAAAACGCAGCTATTTTCCAAGCGATCCCCGCCCCCGGCGTCACGATGGGACAAGCGGTCGCTTTTCTTGAAACGGTGGCAGATTCATTACCCGCAGGTTTTAGTCATGATTGGCAATCTGATTCTCGCCAATTTACCCAAGAAGGAAATACACTAGTCTTTGCCTTTATTGCAGCACTTATTATTATTTACTTAGTGTTAGCTGCGCAATATGAAAGCTTGGTCGATCCTTTGATTATCTTAGTTACTGTACCGCTATCAATTTGCGGCGCATTAGTCCCTCTCGCTTTAGGGATGGTGACACTAAATATCTACACTCAAATTGGTTTAGTCACACTAATAGGGCTTATCAGTAAGCATGGAATTTTAATGGTGGAATTTGCTAATGAATTACAAGTTCATAAAAATCTAAACCGTCGAGATGCCATTATTGAAGCAACAAAAATCCGCTTACGTCCTGTATTAATGACCACGGCGGCAATGGTTATTGGGCTCATTCCACTTTTATTTGCCAGTGGTGCTGGAGCGAATAGTCGCTATGGATTAGGGCTGATTATTGTGTCGGGCATGTTAGTCGGCACCCTGTTCACGCTATTTGTATTACCAACGATGTATAGTTTCTTGGCGCGAAACCATCAAATCAGCGCTCAAACTGAGCGTCAAAAACAGTTACAGCAAGTCCGAGATTTGTAGACCGACAAATTAAAAGACTATTACAAGCAATAATGTCGTAAAAATATCCCCATTGTGAATGCAATGGGGATTGTTATACTTATTTTTGAACAAGTATTATTTCATTTTAATATCAGTATTAAGTAACGGGATATTATTATTTATTGCAAATTTAACTAGCTCAGCAATTTGTTCTGGTTGATAAAGCGCATGGACACTGCGTTTTTCCCTTAAATCAGAGATGATACTTTCTAAGCTTTTTCCTTTTGTATTTCCTGCCTCTATCATTTTCATCATTTCCATTAAAGCAATAAATTCCCCTGTTCTTCCCAACCCAGCGAGGCAATGGACAGCGATATTTTCTTTTGTTGGATTTATTTTTAAATTATCACCAATAATATTGATGGTATTTTTTAATTTAGTCGCATCTATTGCTGTATGATCAGGCCAATTATAAATATGGATAAAGTTTATTTTTTTCTTTTCATCATTGTTTTCTTTAGTCACTAATTTAATGTATGTCTTACAATCTAAACATCCTCCATTTATTTCGTTTTTATTTAATGCCCACTTTTCAATATGCCTAGATTTTATATCATCTAAATCCAAATTTTCTCTAAAGTATTTAAACCCTTCTTTTTCAAAATCACCTTTATTATATTCACCACCCAGTTTTGAGAGATCTCTTATAATATCATCATTCGATGCCAATACATAAACTGTGTTTATATTATTATCAAATAACATATTGAAATAATCTTTTAAACTCTCTTTATTATTAAGAGGATATTGAGATGCGATAGTCATATTAGGAGAATCATAAGAACTCACATCATTCGCTGGTAATGATACATTGCCCGATTTTATTAAAGTATCTTTACGATAGATTAATTGTTTGTTATATCTAGCATTTTCAACCAATTGATAGTCGCGGGAATTATATTTCAAACAATTTAAGTTATTAAATAAAATTTCAGCGTTTTCATTATCCTTATCTGTGCCAATAAATTTTTTAACCGCAACTAAAAAATTCTCTCTCTCATTATGCAACTTTACTTCTTCATTAGATCGAGAAAAATTAAACTTTAGCATATCTACATTATTAATTTCTCGTCTAGAAAGTAAGCTATTATTTTCTATATTTATTCCTCGCGATGGCGATCGTAATAAATTCGAACTAGAATTTTGTTTTCTAGGGGGTAATGGTGGAGCAAAATCTTTATCCTCATTAGCAACATTCATGATATTGCCTTTAATAATATATTCTTTGCTAGTGTTCTCTAATTTATTTCTTTCAATTAATGAGCTTGAGGTAATTGGGGATAGATACATATTTATGTCCTTAAAAATTAAAATTATCTTATTAAGGGCATGGAAGGTATATAAAAAAAACTCCTTTCAAAATAAAACCTTAAAAAATATAATGAAATAGCATTTAAATTTTATTAATAAAAAACACCAAGAGCCTTTATAAGGATATTGGTGTCTTCAATTAAAAAAATACGTAGCTTATCTCTTTTATTACATTGTCGAGAACGTATTCATAATTATCCCGCCAGAGATAATCAATGCCATAGAGAATATGGCTGGTAAATCTGGTTTTTGCTTATATAAAATCATCGCCACTAAGGTCACACCGACAATACCAAATCCACACCATAGTGAATAAGCAACACCAACAGGGATATATCCCATTGCGCGTGTTAAGGCGAAATAACAAATACAGTAAGCAGCAATAACTAAAACAGAAGGGGCTAATTTACTAAAACCGTTTGTTTTTTTAATCATTGACGTACCAGTGATTTCAGAACCAATAGACAGCGCCAGCCATAAGAATCCGGTAAACATAATTGTTATCCTTATTTGTTTTAATAAAATAACTATTATTAAAAATAGATTTATTAAAAAATATTTATCAAGAAATAGACTTATTTATTAACTGGCGATGCAGTTTGTTTAATATTAGAGGTTTCAGTTGTTTCTTCTTCCTCTTCTTCAGAACCCATTTTCGAGAAGAGATTCATAATCACAATACCACTGGCAATAACAGCCATACCGATTATGGCCGCAGTATCAGGATGTTGGCCATAAAATGCCATACCTAATGTTGATACAACTAATATGCCTGTACCAGACCATGTTGCGTAAGCTAAACCAACCGGAATATTTTTTACTGCACGCGATAATGAGTAATAACAAATAACATAAAGAACAACAATTAAGCCTAATAATAATGTTTTAGTGGTACCCTCACTATTATCAAACATTTTTAAGGTAGAGGTTGCTGAGGTTTCTGAAATAATAACCGCCAACATCCAAAGCCATGATTTTGCTTTTGGGGACATAATAAGACTCCTGAGTTATCAGATATAGTTTAATATTAATTTTTTAAGCTTTTTAAATATTCAATAGCAGAATCCGTCAATTTATCTTGCGATAAATGATATTCTCCAGGATTATTCATTACTTCATTTAAAGTAATATAGCGATTATTATTCTCTTGTTTAATTTCAGGTTTATGTTCAGGTTTAGCTTGATGGTTAATATCATGGTTTATTAAATTAGCTTCAACATTATTTATAGAATGAAACATAATCCCCATTGATTTTAATCGGCTAATATTTTCCTGAATAAGCAGGTTGTATTCTTTATTTTTATTTAAACCTAAAATCTCATTTAATTCACTTTCTGGTTGGCAAAAATAAGGTAATGCTATAATAGGAATATTTTTAGCAAGCGCAGAATGAATTAATTTCCCTTCTTCACTGATAAATAGACCATTAATAATCTCTCCCATCAGCTTTTTATCGAAATAAGGAATGAATAAAGCGTGATAAGAAGATAACGTATTAATATCAAACTCACCCGCGTTATACATTTCTCCTAGATGACGCCATTTCGACAAATCATGACTGACTTGTGCCTGTGCTGTGACAAAAAGAGAAAATCGAACATGAGAAAATGTGTTGATACGCTGACAGATTTCATCTTGGTATCCCGGTGCAGGTGTAAGTGCTAACAACACCGACTTTTTCATTCTTTTTTCTATTTCAGCCACTATCCTTTCAATTAACAGATGGTCCATTACGTCACCTCATTGTCTTAACTGACAATAAATACGCTATCGTTGTTACGAAGTCCTGCCGCATTGGCCTCATCAGTATCTATATGAAATTCTAAAGAAAACTTCTCACTGACACGAACAACGACTTCATCAAAAATCAGGCTACGCTCACCTTCTGTTTTTACATGTACCTTTTGACCATTCGTAACGTTTAACATTCTGGCATTAATTTCACTCATATGAATATGGCGTTGTGCGCAAATGACTTGTTCTTTTAATTCCACATGACCCGCAGGCCCCATTAAAACAGCATTGCCAGAACCAACTAAATCACCCGATTCACGTACTGGTGCTTTTATACCTAATGCAAAACAGTCAGCTTTTGAAATTTCTAATTGGCTTTGTGGACGAACTGGCCCTAAAACACGAACTTTACTGATCGAACCTTTAGATCCCACAACAATCACACACTCTTTTGCTGCAAACTGACCCGGTTGTTTCAGATCTTTAAACGGAGTGAGTTGATAACCTTTGCCAAATAATGCTTCAACATCTTGTTGTGAAAGATGCACATGTCGATTAGAAATACCAACAGGGATTGCCATTCCTTGCGTCTCTCCCGACATCACGCCGTGTACAGGTAAACGAGAGAGGATTTTTCCCATGAGTTGTTGATTAATCATTATTTTTTACCTTTACGGCCTTCTGGTTTGATCTCTTTCTTACTGCTTTGTACTTTGTCTGTCGTAGCTTTAGTTTCAGCGGCAATATTTTGAGCCTGTAAATCTGCAACAGCTTTTGCAGCCTCTAGCTTCTCAACGTCGTTTTTAACAGGGTCTTCAACGACTGCTTCAAGTGCGGTTTCTTGCACTTTTTCAGCAATAGCGGGCGATTTTTTCTTACTTTTTATTGTCAGTAATTTAGTAATAACGCTTGGCTCTGGTCTTGCAATAACCAACGAGCCAATAACCAGCTCTTTTTGGCTAACCACATCAACACCATGATCAACCGCCGTTCTTACTGCACTGATCTCGCCTTGAAAACAGATTGATACCAACCCAGAACCTACTTTTCGGTATCCAATAATTTCCACGTTTGCCGCTTTACAAGCCGCATCTGCCGCCTGAATGGCTGCGGTTAATCCTCGAGTTTCAATCACACCTAAACTGTTCATCTTTCTCTCCTACTTAATGACGGACAAGACGGATATCGAAATCAAATTTCTTAAAGAAGGCTTCTAAGCTATCTAGCTCTTCTGGCGTATAACTTGGATCGACTTTTATTGGATAGATCATCTCCAATTTTTCGTACTTATTACGTCCAAATTGGTGATAAGGAAGAATATCGATGCGCTGAAGATTACCGCGTTTTGAGAGTTCCATTGCATAGTTAATCGCACCAGTGATCGCATCATAAGAATCGTTATAACCTCGCACTAAAGGCATACGAATAACCACATTGGCACCGAGATCCATTAAACGCTCTAGATTACGGCGGACATTCTCATTACCAATACCAAACAACGCTTTATGCTGAGCAGTATCAATGTGTTTGATATCAATCAGAAATTGATCAACGACTTCCGCTAATTTTTCATAATTCGCCACGTTAGTGGTCGCTTGAGTCTCCACAGCGGTATTGATCATCATCTTTTTACATTCTCGTAAAAGCGCAACCGCGAAATCAGTTTGTAAACTCATTTCACCGCCACCGATTGTGACCCCCCCTCCAGAAGAGATGTAAAAGTCATAATCTTGCATGATGATTTTCATTAACTCAGAGACAGAAACATCTTTTCCCATAATATCAAGCGCATCAGAGATACAGACCTCTTCACATTTACGACAACCGATACAATCGACGCCACGATCAACACGGTGAACTTGCTTACCATTTTCATTGTTTGTCATGTAATGCACACCTGCAGGACAAACATCAACACATTTACCGCAATCTACACATTTGTCGTGAGAGTACATCACTTGAAATTCACTGCTGAGACCTTCTGGATTGGAACACCAAGGGCAGCGGATATTACAGCCTTTTAAGAAAACGAGAGTACGAATACCATCACCGTCATAAATAGAGTATTTCTGGATATTAAATATCCGACCTCTTGTTTCTGCCGCCGTCTCCATCTTTACGCCTCCAAATCTGCATCAAACATCCCTGTTCGATAAATTTAAATCTTGTCTTGTCGATTAAAAGGGATAGCCTGCGCCATCCCTATGGCTATGATTAGAATTTCTCAATCACAGTACGACTGATAATTTCATCCTGAACTTCTTTACATAATTCAACGAAGTAAGCACTGTAGCCAGCAACACGGACAATTAAGTCACGGTATTTTTCAGGCTCTAATTGCGCTTTTTTCAGTACTTCATTATCAACATAGCTAAATTGCATCTGGCCGTTACCCAAAATGGAAGCCGTTCTTAATAAGGTAATTAAACCTTGGCGACCTTCATTGGTATCTAACAATCCTTTCAGGAATTTGAAGTTATGAACCATACCAATATTCATGGTTTCAACATTCATTTTACTGATTGATTTAATAATCGCTGTTGGGCCATGTTTATCCGCGCCTTGCGTTGGGCTGATCCCATCTGATAATGGTTTCCATGCCAAACGACCATTTGGTGTAGCCGCGGTTAACTCGCCAATTGGTGTATTATTAGAGATAGATAGCGTGCCATGACTGAATGTGGAGTAGAGCATCTTATATTTACGACATTCACGCTCAGTCCATTCCGTAATATCTAATGCATATTGGTCAACAACATCGTCATCGTTACCAAATTTCGGTGCATTTAAGCAGTCACGTAGAAGCTCGTCATGACCTTCAAAATTGGCTAATAGACCGTCACGAATTTGTTCTAAGGTGTATTTTTTATCTTCATAAACTAACTTACGAATAGCAGCCATTGAGTCGACATAAGTCGCTAAACCGGAGAAGATCAGACCTGGACCATGGTTAACCATTGCACCACCTGCGGTCACGTCTTTACCTTGCTCCATACAGCCTTCAACCAACAGAGACATTAATGGTTTCGGTGCAACATCGCGGTGAACACGTTGGCTGATCACCGTACCAATTGCAGATAAACGAATGATATGTGCCACTTGTTCTTTTACAGCGCGATCAAAATCTTCATAAGTACGCAGGTCACGTAAATCACCTGTATCTAGACCTTGATAGCTATCAAACAACACCATACGACCGCGGTTTAATACAAACTCAATCGCAATAGGCCATTGGGTGTAACCCGTTGATGTCCATTGATAAATACGGCCTGATTTTTGTGGTTCAACACAACCCATCAAGCAGTAGTCACGCGCATCTTCAAAATCGAAGCCTTTACGCAACATCATCTTGATATGAGAATCATCGAAGTGACATGCCGGGAAGCCCATACCCGCTTTCACCACATCAACAATTTTTTCCATATATTGCTGTGGAGATTGGTTATGAATACGACATGCAAGTGATGGTTGATACACTTTCACAAAGCGCACAGCATCCATAATTAAGTAAGTTAAGTCGTTACATGCATCGCCACCAGAGCGTTTTTGTCCGCCAATAGTTAAGTTGATAAATGGCTGATAACCTGCGAAATATTTCGCACCTAACTCACTCGACATCCACATTAACTCAGCACATTTGATGATAAAGGCTTGCATCATTTCCAGTGCTTGTTCACGCGTTAAACGACCTGATTTGATGTCGTTTTCATACATTGGGAAGCAATATTGGTCTAAACGACCTAAAGAAAGACCCGTTTGGTTCTCTTCAACTTCAAACAGTGACTCAACTGTCCAGATACTTTGCAGTGCTTCTTGCAGTGTTTTAGGCGGGTTAGCTGGTACGTTTTCGTTGACCTGAGCAATCGTCAGTAACTCTTCACGACGTTGAGGATTGCTCTCTTTTGATGCTAATTCACGCGCATGCTCTGCAATGCGGTGAGCGTAAGCAATCACACCTTCACAGCTTTCAATCGACGCTTTATAGAAGTAAATACGGTCAATATCCGCTGGATTTTCCATGCTTAATTCAGCTAATTTAGCTTGCGCATCAGCTTTAATACCGTTCATACCTTTGGTGAATAACAGAACGTCATAACCTGGGCAAGTATCGCCACCACCATTGATTTGGTGATAAGAAAGATCACTGACAAAGGTTTCACCACTAAATTCCCACACTCCCGCTTCGCGATATTGAGCTTCACAGATCTCATCTAAAGAGCGCCCTTCCCAAAATGGAACAATCTCTTCACGAATAACTTTTTTGTCTTCTTCTGAAATTTGGAATGGATCTTGTGGACGCGTGCTCATAGTATCGAGTTCATCACGCACCCAACGCCATGCAATATCAGGAGAGAAAGCGCCAGCACGCGGTTTTCCACAAGGATGTCCAACAATTAGCTCTTCATCTTGAATTAAGATAGGTGCGGTTTCACATGCACGACGGAATGCTTTAGCGCGCAGTAAAATGGGTGGTAACCCTGGGTTATTACGGACAATTTCAGTAAATGCTAATGCTCTATAAATGGAGACACTTGGACGTGCTTCTAAATAGCGATTACGTAAACGTTGTAATCGAGGTGTTAAACCTTCCATTACTTTGAATTCGCCAGCATCCGCACTAGGTGCAACAAAGTTTGCAGAAGGTGCAGCGTATTGAGGCTGTGAATTCGCACGACCATTATATAAACGTACTTGCAGTGAACTGTGTAAGGTTGACAGATTAGCGCGAGCTGATAACAGCATCTCTGACAGTTCGTTAATACTGACACGTGGATCGTTGATATCAACACCTTGCGTCATTGCATCAAACATTGGATAACCATCAATTTCTTTGGTCGCACGTACTTCGGAAAGCTCTGCTAATTTCAGCCATACACTTTCAATAATTTCATACGCTTGTGCTTGTGTTAAACGACCTTGGTCTATATCACGTTGATAGAATGGATAAATTGCTTTATCAAATCCCATTGGATTAATGGCATAGCTACCATTTTCCAGATGTAAGACTAATTGCAGCAAATAGAATACTTGAACCGCTTCTTTAAAAGTTTCTGCGGGTTTTGCAGGGACTTTACGTAATATTGCTGCGCTATCTAATAATTCAGCTTTACGGTATGGATTACCTTCCATTGCGGCTAAATTTTCTGCTTTTGCAGATAGAATTTGTGCAAAATATAGTGCTGCATCACATGCATAAATCGCTGATTTACAGTAATTAGCTTCATCCATACTGCTACGATTTACGGCACTGCCAATGCTTCTAATTCTGTCTTCAAGCTGTGCTTTGATTGCTAAGAAACCTTGGTTTACCACCAGCATGTAATCTGGTGATGCAATGCTATTGTTAATACTTAAGAAACGGTAAATAGAGTCGCTACGCACTTCTTCTTCAGTGTGGAAAATCGCGCCACGTGGTGTTGATGACTGGCTACCGATAATCAGTTCATCTTGTGCAATGTAGCTTGGAAAATGGCGGATAAACTCATAAAAACGTTGCGCAGGTTTTATCGCTTGAGGCACACCTGCAATGCTGTTGTCTAATGAGTCAAAAATGGTTGCACGCTCTGTGCTGATGGAGCTATTACGTGAAACTAAACGTTCTGCCAGCATTTTTACGCGTGGCGTCAAAGAATATTTGGCCATGTGAGGCTCTCCTGATGTTCTTTACTTGACCTAATCGGTATTAATTCGGTTGAGCATTAACTGTGTGATACACCGGCAAATGCCTGACGATACAATGTTTCTAATTGGTGTGTGTTTACGTCACGCGGATTTGTCGGCGTACAGCTATCTCGTAAAGCCTGTCCGACCATTTCCGTTAAACGGGCATAAAAGTCCGCTTCACTGACACCGGTATCGCGAATACTCTTCGGCATACCCATTTCATCTTTCAATACATTAATAGCGACGATTAAACTGGTGACCCCTTCTCTTACCGTATTAGCCGGAAGTCCTAGGCTTTGAGCAAGATAGGCGTAACGTTTTGCTGCTTCGCTATTGCAATCGCCATGAAAATTCGCATTAAAAGCAATAACATGCGTCATCAATAACGCATTAGCTCGACCGTGAGGAACGTGGAAGACACCGCCTAATGCGTGAGCAAGACTGTGTGTAATACCCAACGAGGCGTTAGTAAATGCCATCCCCGCAATGCAAGATGCGTTATGCATTTTTTCACGAGCGAATAAGTTGTCGCCTTGATGATGGCAATCAATAAGATGACCAAACACTAACTTGACGGCTTTCTCTGCCATTGCATCAGAAAAATCAGAAGCAGCTTTAGAAACATACGCTTCTAGCGCATGGCAAAGCACATCCATTCCCGTATCAGCAGTAATTGCTGGTGGTACAGACTTCACCAACTCAGGATCGAGAATGGCGACATCAGGCAACATAAACTCATCAACCAAGACCAATTTTTCACTGCGTGATTTGATCACTGAAAAAGAGGTCACTTCCGAACCTGTACCACTGGTGGTAGGGATCGCAATAAATTGTGGTTTTGTTCTGTTGCTCTCTTTACGGGTATGCCAGAGGGAGTACATAACGGCTTTCGCGGCATCAATCACCGACCCACCACCGAGTGCGATAACCAAATCTGGATAATGGGCATCCATGATTTTCATACCACTCACAATGGCTGAAATATCAGGATCTGACGCAACATCATCGTAAACTTGGAACTCGATACCCCGTTGCAATAATTTATCGGTAACTTTATTTGCAAAGCCAAACTTCACCATTGCTTTATCTGTCACCACAAATGCGCGGCGGGCAGTTAACCCAGAGAGAAAATTCAGTGCATTGGTGCCAAACTGAATTTTGGGTTTTATCAGAAACTCACTCATGTCGTTATTACTCCTTACTGTCCCGATAAACCTTCTCAACAATGGCAACCACTGACATCGCTTTGTAACGTTCTTTGTTCAGTGCAAAGTATTCTTCAGCCAACACAATGTCGTTGATACCTGCACCTACACTGTCCACTGCAACATAGGTTTTGTTTTTCAGTGGATTAAGCTCATCATCTAAAGTGGCAATCATTAATAAATTGCTACCTTTAAGTTCTGGGCTTTTTTGTGTCGCTACTACGTGTCCGATTACCTTTGCGAGGATCATGGTTTATATCGCCTTATATCAATGAGTTATTTACTCAGACGTCCGAGAACTTCCTTGATAATGCGTTCCACGTTTTCTTCAGTAATATCACCTTGTTCAATCACTTGTTGCGCGCAAGCACTTACCGTTGTTGCATAAGGAGATGCACCAAAGCGATCATCACCTTGAGTTTGGCGTTGTGCCGTAGCACATTCAGCATGAACAGGGGTTAAAGAAGGTGAACGAAAACGGTCATCATCAAGAATGCTGGTCTGGTGATTTGCACTGGAAACAGAGCAAGCAGAAACAGCAGGTTGAGCAGCTTCTTGTGCTAAAGGACAAGGTTGTTTTAACTCTTCGACGGTACGCACGCCATAACCTACTTTACGAATATTCAGTAAGTTCATTGGGCCGACATTGTCAGAGCTAGAACCGCCACCTACAGCCCCACAGCCTAAGGTTAACGCTGGAGTAATATTAGTAGTTGCACCGATGCCGCCTAATGCCGCAGGGGTATTAATCAGAATACGGTTGACCGGTTTTTCTAGAGAGAACTGACGAATAACATCTTCATTTTTGGTATGAATAACTAAAGTATGGCCTAAACCTTCATTAGTCAGTAATTGCACCACGCGATCGCACGCTGATTTCCAATCTTCTTCGATATACATTCCTAAGATTGGGCATAATTTTTCGCGTGAATACGGATTTTTAGGTGAAACGGTATCTTGTAATGCGATTAATACACGCGTATTTGCTGGTACACTAAAACCTGCACGCTGACTTAAATAAATCGCATCTTTACCCACGACGGCTGGGTTAATTGTGCCGTTAGCACGCAGTAACATTGAAGCCACTTTAGTTGCTTCTTCGTCATTCATAAAGTAAGCACCTTGCGCTAACAGCTCGCGGTGAACTTCGTTATAAATGCAACGCTCAACGATAATGGATTGCTCTGATGCACAGATAACCCCATTGTCGAATGTTTTACTGGTGATGATATCACTCACTGCTTTTTTGATATCGGCACTGCGTTCGATAAAAGCAGGACCATTACCTGGGCCCCCACTGATGGTTGGCGTACCTGATGCATAAGCGGCACGCACCATACCTTCACCACCCGTCGCTAAAATTAATGACACATCTTTGCTGTGCATTAATTCTTTTGTTGCTTCCAGTGTCAGTAATGTCACACCATCAACAATACCTGCTGGTGCTCCTGCCTCTAAAGCTGCTTTTTTAACAATTTCTAACGCACGGAAACTGCACTGTTTTGCATTTGGATGCGGAGAGAAAATAATCGCATTACCCGCTTTCAGTGCAATTAGGGTTTTATAGATAATGGTTGATGTTGGGTTAGTTGAAGGGACTAACGCCGTGATAACACCTAAAGGCACGCCAACATCCATGACTTTTTTCACTTTATCGTCATTGATAATGCCAACGGTCTTCATGTCTTTCATATGTTCATACACACGCAATGACGCGAAGGTATTTTTCAGAACTTTGTCTTCCCACTTACCAAAGCCTGTCTCTTCGTTTGCCATTTTTGCCAGCTCTTCTGCGTGACGAGCCGCTTCAAATGCAATGTGTTTTACAATACTGTCGATTTTTTCCTGCGAAAATTTAGCATAAACAAGTTGTGCATTTTTCGCGTTGCGAACTAGCTCACGAGCCAGTTGTCTGGATTGCAAATCTTTATCTAATGCAACCATGTTTTCCCCCATACAGGAGTTAAAAAATTTAGCTGAATAACGTATTTCTTTGCTTTACAGCACGCCTGAATAATTAGGCTTTATGCTGTTGTGCGATTTTCTCGATATCGTTATGCGGTCTTGCAATAACACGAGAAGTCACCACGGTGCCGATACGTTTTGCCGCTTCAACACCTGACTCAACCGCTGCATTGACTGCACCGACATCGCCTTTCACCATTGCTGTCACTAAACCTGAACCGACGTTTTCATAACCAATCAGTTCAACATTGGCTGCTTTGCACATTGCATCAGCAGCTTCAATGCAAGCGACAAGACCTTTGGTTTCAACTAGACCTAGTGCTTCTTTCATATTTATTTCCTTCGTTATTCAGTCACTTTGTACTGGGCAACGATTTTTTGAATATCGTTATGTGGACGAGCGATGACTAATGAAGTCACAACAGTACCAACACGTTGAGCAGCTTCTAAGCCAGATTCCACAGCGGCTTTAACGGCACCTACATCACCTTTCACCATTGCAGTCACTAAACCTGAACCCACATTTTCGTAGCCGATTAACTCAACATTTGCCGCTTTACACATCGCGTCTGCAGCTTCAATACAAGCCACCAGCCCTTGAGTTTCAATAAGTCCTAATGCATCACCCATACGTTCTCCTAAGGCAAAAACTATGCCTTGTGTTTGATAACAATCTTATTGATGTCATTGTGAGGACGAGCAATCACGAGCGATGTAACAACTTCACCCACGCGTTGTGCTGACTCCACACCTGAATCTACTGCAGCTTTCACTGCGCCTACGTCGCCTTTCACCATCGCAGTCACGAGACCTGAACCCACATTTTCATAGCCAATAAGTTCAACGTTCGCGGCTTTACACATAGCGTCAGCGGCTTCAATACATGCCACCAGACCTTTGGTTTCGATCAGACCTAATGCATCACCCATTTTCATTTCCTCCGAGAAGCCGTTTAACGGTTTACGTTTGCCCATTGTGTCTGCGTGGTGATTTTTTAAACGCAGACGTTGGTTTCAAAATCACTATAACGCGGAAAAACAAAAACAAAATATAAATCCATGATGTTGCAACATATAGAATTTAACTCTGGGATTTAGTGTTTTTTATCTCTCTATTTATCGTTCTATGCTGTTAATTTGTTTTTTTCATCGTTATAAATTTACCCATTCTCATAAAAGATAGATTAAAAAACAGGCAAATTAACTTTGTTAGGAGGATGTTTAAAAGGTGCAAAAAGCCAGTACATATCGGTGGGAAAGATGTGCGGAATATCACTGATAATTCAACGTAAGATCAATAATTGAAAAAGGCTAAATCAAGTCTATATACAAATCGTGCTCTTTTTTTGTCATGACGTCTCTATCAAGGTAAATATTGATGTGCTTTGTATCAGTAGCAAGACACAGAATCACTATTACTACACTCTATTCAAATAATCAGCAGACAACCTGCAAAGAATAAGCGTATTAAACCGTTACTCATTAATGAGCAAAGTGAGTGAACCTCACTGTTATCAATTTTAATTACTGTCATTCAACTAAGCCGATAAGCACTGATAGAAAGAAGAGAGTTATAAACGAAGGGGATTAAATCAAAAGGTGATTATAATGCACCACCTTTTGATAAAAAGAACATGAGATAAAACGTCAAATTAATCGAATTTACTACCCGGTTTTAAGGTACAAATATAGAGAGGTGAATTAAGCGAACTTAATAGTAAGGTTTTCTCATTAAGCTTTTGTGCATTAATAAATAACCCATCATGACTATCTGACATTTCGCGCATAAAATAATCAAAAATAACGTCTGGAGATTCATCAATTGATGATGCGCTAGCATCCCATTGGCTAACAAAATAGTGACGTTCTGTCGGTGAAACACGCTTGGTCGTATAATCAAATTTCACATAACGTTGTAAATACAACCACCCTGCTTTTGAAGTGGTATAACCTTCAACAACAATTGATCCTTTACCATTGGCTCCAAATGAAAAATGAATATTACCATTCACATTTTCATCTTCCATATTTTCAAAACGCATAATGCCTTTGGTTGAGCAAACCATGACACCTTCATTTTTAATCGTTAATAATCTTGTTGCTGCATAAGTGGCGACCAAGATAAAAATCAGGGCCGATAAAAAACATAAAAGTTTCCCTGAGATTTTCATTAGTATTTCCAAGAATAGTAAAAGTAATTATCGCAATAACTGAATGGGTTATCTTCGTTCTTTGCACAATGAGCTAAAAATACCCGCCCTAATCCATTTGTTTGTAATTTATCACCATAAAAGAAAACAAATCGCTCACCTTTTACACACTGTAGATTAAGCTTCTTTCTTACCGCGTCAAAATTACGCACATAATTATCACTTACCGCGGAATTAATCATGGCTTCATTAGAAAGTAGCTCACAATCATTGTGTGTTAATGGTGTTAGTGAAATTGGCTTTGATTGGTGTTGGTTAAAAAAGATGATCACTGCAAGAAATACCGCACCTAATAAAAAACCAATGCTGGCTAAATACCAACAAATTTCTGGTTTCTGTGTTTTTTGAGGCGCTTCTTCTTGCGTAGACGCTAAAGGTGTTTGCGTTAAAGATAAAGGTGTCACTGTTTCAACAGCTATTTGATTTTCATCGTTAACTAAAATAGGCACTTCTTCATTTGTTTTAGTTGAAGGTAATAGCGTTGAATCATCAATCAATTCAACTGAAATATCTGGATTAAACTCTAATCGTCCTTTCGCAATGGTAACAATGATATTTTCAATACCATAATGGCGAAATGTTTTTCTTAATAAACTTAAATATTGGTTTAAATTACTATTTGATGAAACTAGCCCATTATCATCCCAAACACGTTTTAATACTTCATCACGATTAACCACTCCAGGGTGCTGAATAAAATAAAAAAGTAACGCATTTGCAGTAATAGAAAGATGTGTATCAACACTGTCTTTTTCTAATGATATCGCGCCATCCGTTGCGTCGTAATAAATTAAGGCATTTATTTTGTATTTCATTGTGCCCTCATTCATCCTGATTAAAATTACTGATTTTTTGTGTTTGCTATATAGTCAAATGTCATCTCAGATAATCTTTCTACTAATGCGTTACGCTCTTCTTGTGAAAGCGTAGGGCCCTCTGTTAATTCAGATAACCAAAGACCATCTGCGGCATAACGAATTAAAGTACCTAAATAACTATTATCTAATTTATCGCCTTTGGCTAAATGGTCTAGCATCCAATCTCGCCAGCATTTACGCATAATAGGTTCATTTGGCATGGCTAAAGACAATATCGCTAATTGGCGACTTTCGTCAGACTGTTTCAAATCAGAAATATAAGTTAAATACGCACGAGAAAAACGCCCTGCTTCAATAGGATCATTTTCCATAATAACTGCAATACGACTATCCATAATACCTAATAGCCGTTTAAATACGGCCTGCACTAATTCCAATTTTCCGGGGAAGTGATGAAGTAGACCACCTTTACTTACACCCGCTTCTTTTGCTACGGCATTTAAAGAAAGAGAGGCTATTCCTTCATTAGCCACAATAACGCTTGCCGCTTCCAATAATTGTTCTTGAACTCGGATGGGGTCTTTTTTTCGGTGATGCGCAGTCGTATTCATGCATAGGATAATACCGACCAGTCGGTATGTTCCTTATTGATCAAAATCAATCACTTTTAGACTCGTACTAATTATCTGTAAATAATGCAGTTGACTTCACATTCCTTTATTTTTAATCAAATTTAATTTAAAAATTTAAATTAATTTATAGTTTTGACCTAGATAGATAAATTAATAATTTGAAGATAAGTTAAATTTGATTTTTATCAAGAATAAAATTTAACTTATTATTTTATTAAAAATAAAAATCAGAAAAAAACAAATAAAACAATACATTATTTGTTTATTTTAAATTAGGATTAATATTCTTTTCTAATTTAACTTTATATTAAATAGACTTCATAATATGATCATCTATTGAAATAAAATCATCAATACTTTATAAAGAAATCTAGCATCAAACAAACTCAGAATTTTAAATATTAAAAACCTTCTTTAAATAAAGAAGGTTTTAATTCTTAATGTATAACTTTAATTAAATACTGGCTTTTAATGCTTGTTCTAAATCCTCTAAAATATCATCAATATGCTCAATACCAATAGATAGACGAATTAAATCGCGTGAAACGCCTGCCCGTTCTAATTCTTCATCATTTAATTGGCGATGTGTAGTTGATGCAGGATGACATGCTAATGATTTTGCATCACCAATATTCACAAGACGAACAATGAGTTGCAATGCATCGATAAATTTTGCACCCGCTTCAGCGCCCCCTTTAATACCAAAAGAGAGAATACCCGCGGGCTTACCTGACATATAACGTACCGCTAAATCATGTTCAGGGTGATTGTTTAACCCCGCATATTTAACCCATGCCACTTGAGGATGATTCTGCAGATATTCTGCTACTTTTTGTGCATTTTCAGTGTGGCGATCCATACGTAGAGCCAGCGTTTCTAACCCTTGTAGAATTAAAAAAGCATTAAATGGTGACAATGCAGCACCTGTTCCACGCAAAGGCACAACACGACATCTTGCTATATAAGCAGCAGCACCAAAGTGCTCAACGTAATTTACGCCATGATAAGAAACATCAGGTGTATTTAATATTTCAAAACGATCTTTATGCTCAGCCCAAGGGAATTTACCAGAATCAACAACAATGCCACCAATCGAGTTGCCGTGACCGCCAATATATTTAGTTAACGAGTGGATAATAATATCTGCGCCATGTTCAAAAGGACGACACAAATAAGGTGTTGCAACCGTATTATCAACAATCAAAGGTACACCATGACGGTGAGCAACATCAGCCAATGCTTGAATATCAACAATATTTCCGCTTGGGTTTGTAATAGTTTCACAAAATACCGCTTTTGTTTTGTCGTCAATTAACGCTTCAAGAGCCGTAATATCATCATGGGGAGCAAAACGTGCTTCAATACCAATACGAGGGAAAGTGTGTGCCATTAAATTATAAGTACCACCATACAGCTTCGCGACAGAAACAATATTGTCACCGACTTGTGCAATTGTTTGGATTGCATAAGTAATTGCCGCCATACCTGACGCTACAGCAACTGCTGCGATCCCGCCTTCTAATGCTGCAACTCGTTTTTCTAATACGTCATTGGTTGGGTTCATTATACGGGTATAAATATTGCCGGGCACTTTTAAGTCAAAAAGATCGGCACCATGCTGCGTATCATCAAATGCGTAAGATGTCGTTTGGTAAATAGGTACAGCAACGGCTTTTGTGGTTGGATCAGGTGAATAACCGGCGTGAACAGAAAGTGTCTCAAGTTTCATAGCAATTCCTTTTTTGTTGCATTTGTTCTTATCGTATTACTTAACACATCTTCATTGGAGATGTTCCAAGTGTAACTTTTCAGTTTATAAGTAATATAGATAAGCCGATATTTTCCTCATCGCATAGTGAAAAAATTTCAACTTACACAAATGCCCTTTTTAAATAGAATTTCTTGATCCAACAACCTCTATTTACGTCAACATTTGACTTAAAAACCCCCTATTTTAGGTTATTTGGTCATTTTAAGTGGTTTTATCGTTTTTTGACGAGTTGCTAACCAGCAAATTAAAGAACCGCCTGTCACCATCATTACCCCCTGCCAAAATGAGAAAGAAAGGGCGGTAGACAATAGTATTGAGGAAAATGCAGTAGAAATAACAGGCGTAAAATAAGAGAGTGTGGCTAATAAGGTTACATTGCCTCTGATCATACCGATTGTCCAAGCCGCATTAGCAAGCCCAATTGCTGCACCCGTGATTAACAAAAGCGTGATACTTTTTATATTAATAATCCATTCAACTGGCGTTGAAAATAGGTATTGCCCCCATAACGCAAGTGAGGTTAATAAGAAAAAAGGCACTATACCATTATTCCCACCAGAAATAAGACGAGTTAAATTGCTATAAAATGCCCATAAAATGGCACCTGAAAACGCCAATATATAGCTTAATGGATTGCTTTGAATATTTTGCCATAAGCCTTCAATAGTTAGAGGATTATCCCCACTAACAACCCAAACTAATCCACTAAATGAACATAATAATCCTATGATCAGTAAAATAGAGAATCGCTGTTTATTGACTATGACAGCAAGTGCTAAGGTAAAACTAGGCCATAAATAATTCACCATTCCCAGTTCTATGGCTTGTGTTCTATCTGTTGCAAATCCTAATGCCAAGGATAAACACACTTCATATGTAACAAATAATATCGCTCCCCAAAAAAGATAACGTTTAGGAAAAAGTGATAGTTTAGGTATACCTAAGATCAAAATAAGAAACACTGTTCCTGTAGTATAAATCAGTGCAGCCCCCCCTACAGCACCAAAATACTCACTAATATTACGAATTAAACCAACAATGGTGCTCCAAAGAAGAATAGCAACAATGCCATATAACGTCCCTTTTGATGAGCTAGATATCATTTTGTGCCTTCAGATTTAAGATTGTACCATTAGTGCCGATATTAAAATAAAACCAGCATAATTGCTTTAACCATTCTTATGCAAAAAAACAAAAAAAAGTTGAATACTGAAACATTTTGTTACAATTAATATCAAACATAAAACATATTGACCTACTCCCATGAGTAGTAAAAAAAGTATCATCAATTTTATATTTCTAAAATACGTCTTTTAATTTCAATTTAAAATGAATAAATAATATTTCTATTTTTTTATTTAAATATAAATTTCAATTTTATATTTGAATAAAAAAGAAACCAGACCGTCTCTTTTGAGCATAAAAAGTGTTATTTTTTGTATCCTTTTATAAATAGTTTCATTGTGAAATATATCATATGAAACATCATCTTATAAGTATATTTACAGAGTCCTTTTAGGATGCTCCTTATTAGAGACTTACAACGAAATAAAAACAAAAAATAAAAATACAATAAATATCAATACGATATGTGATATCATGAAATCATTAGATAAAATAATGTATTATTCCACTTTTCAACACTAGCTATTACCGATAGTTATCAAGATACCAATAGATATCACCTATAAAACAAGCTAAAAACGATCGTTTAAAACGATTTCTCTATTTTTTTTAGCACATCTATAATTTTTGTAAATTTGACTTAGGTGTGAATATGACTGTTTTATCGTTTTTACGATAATTGCGGTAATCAGCTCTCTGTTAAATATATATAAACAGCCTTACGTTACACGTCTAAAAAATAATTTATCCCCTTTTATTCTCTATTTAAAAATAGAGAATAAATAGCGTTAACTATTAACTTAATATATTAAGTTAATAGTTAAATATATATTTAAAACATAGGAATAATTAATGAAAAAGTTATTATTGTCTGCAATTATCACTTCTGCAATGGCAGTTATTGTAGCACCTGCATTTGCAGAAGACACCGGCACTCCTGCACCAACAGAAGTCACCGTTAATGGCGGTACTGTAAACTTTGAAGGTTCTGTTGTTAATGCAGCTTGTGGTGTTGATAGTAGCTCAGCAAACCAAACTGTTCGTTTAGGTCAATTCCGCGTTGCCGAATTTACTAAAAAAGGTGATGAAACAGGTCGTATTCCTTTTAGTATTAAATTAAATAACTGCGATATTACTGTTTCAACATTAGCTGCAATTACTTTTAATGGTACAGCCTCTGACGGCGATGCAAGCGCATTTGCGTTGCAAGGTAGTGGTGCAGCGACAAATGTAGCATTAAAAATTACTGACTCAAGCAGTAAAAATGTTATTCCTGGCCAACCATCAACAACTCAAAAGTTAATTGAAGGCGAAAACCAATTAAATTATAACGCATCGCTTGTTTCAACTGATGACACCGTTAAGGCAGGTAGCGCAAACGTTACCACAAACTTTATGGTTACTTACTCTTAATTGCTCATCATTTTTGATTGATATCTGATTGCCAAGGACGGCATATTTTTATCAAAAAATACAATTGCCCTATATTCATTACCTAATATATTTTTATTATGAAAAAAATACTTATATTCCTTACTATTTTTCTCTTTCCATTATTATCTTATTCTAATGGTGTTTCATTAGGTGCCACACGTATTATTTATAATTCAAATATTAAACAAACCAACCTTGTTATTACTAACTCAGATAAAGAAAATAGCTTTTTAATTCAGTCATGGGTTTCTGATAATAACGGAGTTAAAAATAATAATTTTATTGTCACGCCCCCTTTATATATTCTTGATGCCAATAAAGAAAATGCATTAAGAATTATGTATACCGGTGCACCACTACCTGAAGATAAAGAAAGTTTATTTTGGATGAATGTAAAAGTAATCCCTTCATTACAAGATGAACTAGCTAAGGAAAATACACTACAAATTGCAATACAGAGCCGAATAAAGCTTTTCTATCGCCCCGGAAATTTGCCTGCTTATAATGAAAAGTTTGCAAATCAGATTTCTTTTTCTTACCAGAATGGTGAGCTTATTGCGAATAACCCAACACCTTATCATATAACTATGGTGAATTTAGCGGTAAAGGATAATCAACTTCCTACCAGCATCATGATAAATCCGTTATCTCAATTAGTGTTAGGAAAAATAAAAAGTAATGCAAATCTCATTTCATTCCAAACAATTAATGATTATGGCGCACAGACGGCTGTATTAAAAAAAGAAATTTCTCATTAAAGATTACATCAGCTCAAGACTTCTTGGTCAAAAAACATGATTAATAAAAATACAGTTTATTTCTTCTTTTCTGGTGCTATCACAATATTAATGGCTTTGCCATTTTTAGCACACAGTGCAAACCGATTTAATCCTGCATTTTTGGCTGACTCTCCCGATTCTGTCGCTGACTTAAGCTATTTTGAAGCCGGAAATAGTATCAAACCAGGAGATTACCCTCTTGATATTATTTTTAATAATGAATATCTGAGAACAGAAAACATTCATTTTATTAGCCAAGATAAAAGTGTAACTCCTTGTTTAAATAAATCTTTTTATCTATCATTAAATATTAATACTAAACTATTTTCTGATATTGAAAACGCCTCAGATAAACAATGTATTAATATTGAAGACATTATTCCCGACTCTGTTATTAATTATGATATTGAGAAACAAGCATTAAAAATTCAAATCCCTCAAGCAGCTTTAGATCTTAAAGCACGTGGTTATATTCCACCAGAAAAATGGGATAACGGTATTACTGCGGGAATATTAAATTATACCTTTAGCGGTGCCAACAGTTGGGGAAATTCTCATAATAATAGTTACTATTTAAATCTACGTAGTGGGATCAATATTGGCGCTTGGCGATTAAGAGATTATTCCACTTGGCATTCATCTAATGGAAAAAACCAGTGGAACCACATCAACACCTATCTTCAACGCAATATCGTGTCGTTAAAAAGCCAATTACAAATTGGCGACAGTTATACGTCATCAACACTTTTTGACAGCATTAATTTCCGAGGTATTTCCTTAGAAAGCGATGACACCATGTTGCCTGATAGCCAAAGAGGTTTTGCCCCTATTGTTAGGGGAATAGCAAATAGTAATGCCAAAGTCGTTATAAAACAAAATGGCTATGTTATTTACCAAACCTTTGTTGCGCCTGGAGCATTTGAAATTAAGGATCTCTATCCAACATCAAATAGCGGAGATCTCTATGTTTCTATTGAAGAGAATGATGGCAGTAAACATGATTATGTTGTGCCGTATTCTGCAGTGCCCATTTTACAGCGAGAAGGTCAAAAACAATTTGTTATTCAAGCAGGTGAAATCCGCCAAAATAACCAAAATAAAAAACCACGCTTTCTACAAGGCCATCTAATCTATGGATTGCCTTATGACACAACAGTATATGGTGGGGCTTTAGTTAGCGCTGATTATCAATCTTATGCACTTGGAGCCGGTAAAAATATGGGCTCTTTAGGTGCATTATCAACAGATATCACTTTTGCTCATAGTAAACTACCAGATAATTCGACATCAGAAGGCTACTCTTTACGCTTTCTCTACGCAAAATCACTTAACCAATTTGGTACTAATTTTCAATTATTAGGCTATCGCTATTCTACTTCTGGATTTTACACGCTAGAAGAGACGCTCAACACACGTATGTCTGGCTATCTCTATGAAGATAATCAACAGACTCCTTCACGTTATTTTGACTTGCGTAATCATAAAAAAGGCAGTCTCCAGATCAATTTATCACAACAACTTGCCGATTATGGCTCTGTTTTTATGACAACACACTGGCAAAACTATTGGGGAACGAATGAGAAAAACGTCTTAGTCCAAACGGGTTATAACGGCAATATCAAAGGACTTTCTTACAACATTATTTACAGTTATAACCGCATGATGAATAGTGGAGAAAGGGATCAAACACTCTCTTTTGGCGTTTCTATTCCGTTACAACTTCTTATGCCTTCAGGTTATCAACCCATCAATAGTGCCTATCTCACTTATAACTACAGCCATAATAATAACGGTTATTCTGCTCATAATGCAGGTGTTGCTGGCACATTGCTTGACGACAATACGTTAAATTACAGTGTTCAACAGGGATATAGCAATCAAGGTGGCAATTATACGGGAAGTGCTTCTCTTGGATATCAAAGTCGCTATGGCAATTTCAATGCTGGTTATAACTACCATCAAGATGCTCAGCAACTCAATTACAGCCTTGCAGGTGGCATGCTGTTACACAGTGAAGGGATCACATTAAGTCAGCCATTAAGCTCAAATACCATTTTAGTTGATGCTGGCAAAACAGCAGATGTACCGATTGATAATGCAACAGGAATTTATACTGATTGGCGTGGATTCGCGGTTATTCCCTATGCCACAGCTTATCGCCAAAACAAAGTTGCTCTAGATACCACGGCTCTCCCAGATAACATCGAAATTGAACAAAATATTCAACAAGTCATTCCTACTCAAGGTGCAGTTATTAAAGTTAACTTTGACGCTAAAACAGGATATCGATTATTACTGACATTAAAACAACAAGGGCGACCGCTACCTTTCGGTGCTATCGCTACCGATAAACAGAATCATCTCTCCGGTATTGTGGGCGATGATGGTTTGCTCTACCTCTCTGGCGTACCTCACTCAGGCCTATTAGATGTTCGCTGGGGCAATGAATCATCTAAACATTGCCAAGTGAACTATCAATTACCTATTGAACAACACAATGAACCCTTTGTAAAAATGACACAGGAGTGCCAATAATGCGCAGATTAATGCTTGTTTTGGCTTTATTGATACTTTCTATAAGCAAAGGCAATACTTATGATACTTTGATTCAAATTAATGCCCGAGTAACCGGCAACACTTGTACAGTAGAAACCAACTCAAAAACAATTACGGTGAAACTAGGTAATATTGCGACTAAAGATTTCACTTCAACGACAATTACTCAACAACGTACACCTATTATCCCTTTTAGTATTAAGTTGGTAGATTGCCAACCCGAAGCCAGTGGCGTGAAAGTCAGCTTCAAAGGGACGCCTTCTGCATCAGATAATACATTACTTGCAGTTAATCAGGATGGTGCTCAAGGTATTGCTATTGCACTTATGGATAAATCAGGCACACCTATTGCCATCAATGAGAAAAGCCAATCTTACCTGTTATTGCCTAATCAAGATAATACCTTGCAATTCTATGCCCGCTACGTCGCAACACATTTGCCTGTTAGTTCAGGGCAAGCTAATGCGACTGCGACTTTTTTACTGGAGTACCAATAATGAAATATTTCCTTTCTTTCTTATCATTACTGGTTTTTTTAGTGTTTATCCCTGAGAAAAGGGTATGGGCAGTGGCAGATCCTCTTATTGTATCACCTGTACCTATGAGTTTTGATGGTGCTGCTGATGGAACGCCAGCCGGTACGCCAATCACTTCAACATGGATTGGGGAAACATCTGTTTATAATGGTTTCAAATGTGAGAACAAATTCCTACAAAAATGTTGGGTTGAAACACTCTATGCCAATGCATTAGGTTCAAAAATAAGTGGGATCTACTATTATGAAGGCAGTAATCGATATCCTGTGTATGCTCTTGCTGGCGTAAAAGGTATTGGTTATGCCTTTGGGTTAAAAGATAATAATGACAATGTTTCTTATGTGCCTATTGATGTCGGCACAGGCTCAAGTGCAACGATTATTTATCCCGCAGCAGGCTCAACAGTAAACAAAGGCGTAGACCGCGTCTCATTAAAAGCAAAAGTTGTCTTTGTCGTTACTGACGAACACTTAGAAACTGGCGTTTATAATATTCCTTACACCGTAATTGCCAATACTTGGTCTGAGTACGGCGGTGCTCATAAAGGAAATAACACCTCACTTGTCGCGATAAATCCTGTAACAATCACCATTAAAGCTCGTGGCTGCACAGTCAATACCAAAAACCTAACCTATGAGTTAGGTGATATTTCAATGAGAGAGATGAGTGCTGTTGGTTCAACTTCAAAAATACAAACAAAGCCCATTTCAGTGACTTGTGATACCAATGTTCACTTGTACGCCAGTATGACCGATCAATCTACCTATTCTAATAATACGGATATTCTCACCTTAACATCAGATTCAGATGCATCAGGTATTGGTATTCAATTTTTCTTTAATGATACCCCTACCCCCGTAACTTATGGACCTGACATTAGTGCAACGGGACAACCTAACCAACGTTTACTTCATATAACAACATCTAATAACGAAAACTACACATTAAACCTGTCAACTCGGTATATCACGACTGGAACACTAAAACCTGGTAAAGCAAACGGGTTGGCCAGTCTGACTTTTTCTTATCAATGATGATTTGAATTTTTAAGGCTGATAAATGATAGATAACAGCAAAACCATTAATTTTCGTATAGGTCAGCGAATACGCCATTTACGAAAAAAATTAAAATATTCAGGTACTTTATTCGCTAAAGAATTAGAGATAAGCCAGCAACAGCTTTCTCGTTATGAACGAGGAACAAATAGGATCAGTATCGAATTAATTTATCGTATCTCTGAGAAATTTGATGTTCATATTAGTTACTTCTTACAAAGTAATCATATTTCAAGTATTGAACAACGAAGAAAAACTCAAGAAAAAAACAATCGGTTAATTGCCGAAAGCTGTATTAAGAATGATTTTAATTGAACGTAATCTATTTACTCTTTTTCTCATTACTGGCTATCTTTTACTTCTCTTTATTTTTAATTAAATAAATATGTATTCTTTTCTATTATAAAAAAGCCACCTTAACGGTGGCTTTAGGGTAAAAATTAAAGGTAATTAGCGTCCGGCTTTTAATTTTTGGTAATAGCTTTCGTATAATACAGTTGCATCACCCACATCATTTTGCCATTCGCCTTTGTTAATAATCTCTTCTGTTGGATAAAGAGAATTATCTTTAGTGATCACATTTGGTAGTAATTTTTGTGCGGCAAGGTTTGGTGTTGGATAACCAATATTCTCTGCAACTTTGGCGGCTATTTCTGGACGTAATAAGAAGTCGATAAGTTTATGAGCACCTTCGACATTCTTAGCATTAGCAGGTATCGCTAAGCTATCCATCCAGAAAATACCCCCTTCTTTTGGCCACACCATTTCAATCGGGGCGCCAGCATCACGAGCAATAAATGCCGAGCCATTCCAAATCATCCCTAAATTAACTTCCCCTTGCATATAAGGGTTAGCGGGGTTATCTGAATTGAATGCTAATACATTTGGCATCAACTTTTGTAGCTCTTTATAGGCTTCTTCAATCTGTTTAGGATCAGTTGTATTGCCCGAATAACCTAATTTCAATAATGCCATTTGGAACACTTCACGGGCATCATCGGTTAATAACAGGCTATCTTTATATTCAGGTTTCCATAAATCTGCCCATGAAGTAATGCTACTCACATCAACTTCATCGCTATTAATACCAATAGCTGTCGCTCCCCAAATATAAGGGATTGAGTAATCATTTTCTGGGTCGAATGATTTATGTAATAAACTAGGATCGAGATTATCAAAATGAGTTAATTTTGATTTATCGATTTTTTGTAGCATGCCTTCATGACTCATTTTAGAAATAAAATAAGTAGAAGGAACCACCAAATCATATGCACCTTCTTTATAGGTCTTTAACTTGGTATACATGCTTTCATTGGATTCATAGGTGGAATAAATCACCTTAATCCCAGTTTCTTTCGTAAACTGTTCAAGCAAACCAGGCGGCACATACTCCGTCCAGTTGTAGAAATATAATGTCTTACCATCATCAGCCGATGCTGTGCCGATACTTAATGCCATTACACTGGCAGCAAGTACAGAGGACCACTTTTTCATTTATGTTTCCTTCAGTGGTTGATGCGTTAATATCAAATAGGCAGCTAGCCTACCTCCAACAGATTGGTCATTAAGACCCCAAAAAGTGCGAGAAACTCGCACTAATACATGTCATTACGCTTTGCCAGTTCGGTCTTTTAAGATCAACTGACTAATTAACACTAATACTAAGGATAGACCTAAGAGGATGGTTGCAAGCGCATTCACCTCAGGTGAAACCCCAACTTTCACCATTGAGTAAATTTTCAGTGGTAAAATCTCATAGCTTGGTCCCGTCACAAAAGAAGAAACCACCACGTCATCCATGGATAACGTAAAGCTTAATAACCAACCTGAAGCCACTGCTGGCATGGCTAAGGGCATAATGATTTTACGTAAAATAGTAAATTCACCCGCACCTAAATCTTTGGCTGCCTCTAACATTTTCACATCAAATCCACTTAATCGTGAGTACACCGTTACTACAACAAAAGGTAGGCAAAATGTAATATGTGAAAATAAAAGCGACCAAAATCCCAATGAAACACCTAGGATCATAAACAGCACAAGCAATGAAATTGCCATCACAATATCAGGTGACATCATGACAACAAACAACATACCACCGACAAATTTTTTGCCACGAAAACGGTAGCGATAAAGTGCAACCGCTGCCAATGAGCCAATTAATGTCGCAAATGTCGCAGACGTGACCGCCATCGTTAATGAATGCCCAGCGGCTTGAAGCAGACTGTCATTATTAAATAAAATGGCGTACCAATCTGTGGTAAATCCTTTCCAATTAATCCCGAAACGCGATGAGTTAAAAGAGTTAACTATCAGAATGATAATCGGGATATAAAGATACGCGTAAATAATGGACATAAATCCACCACGCAATAACCGTCCTATCATTCTATTTCTACCTTCTTATGCAGTAGTTTCACGGCTCGGTAATACACAAACAGCATTAATCCCATCACCAATGTTAAGCAAATACTGGTTGCCGCACCAAAAGGCCAGTCACGAATATTTAAGAATTGGCTTTTTATTACGTTACCAATTAATAAATTCTTCGCGCCCCCCATTAAATCAGCGACAAAGAATAACCCCATAGCAGGTAACATCACGAGTAAACAACCCGCAATAATGCCTGGCATTGTTAATGGAATAATAATACGAATAAAGGTTTGAAATTTATTAGCACCTAAATCGCGCGCTGCTTCTAAACAAGGTTTATCTAACTTTTCAATGCTGGAATATAACGGTAATACCATAAAAGGTAGTAAAATATAAACCAGCCCCAGTACAACGGCTTCTGGGGTATAAATAATCCTGAGTGGTTTATCAATAAGTCCAATCCACAACAGAAATTCGTTAAAATAACCTTTTGTACTTAGGAATATCTTTAATCCATAAATACGAATAAGGGAGTTTGTCCAAAAAGGTACAATCAATAAAAACAACAGTAATGGCTGTATTTTCTTAGGCATTTTTGCAAGGAAATAAGCAAAAGGATAACCTAATAATAAACACGCTAATGTTGCTACCACCGCCATATTGATTGAATGCAGTAATACTTCTGCATACATAGGATCAAATAAGCGATAATAGTTATCGAGTGTAAAGACCATCTCGACAAGGTTAGCATCATCACGCGTTAAAAAACTGGTCGCAATGATCATGATATTCGGCAAGAAGACGAACACCATCAACCAACCCACAACACCAGTAATTACGATGTTTTGAAATAGTTTACGTGTTTTCTTCATCTGCCAGCACGACCTCCCAGCTTTCAACCCAAGTCACTGCAATTTTTTGGTCTAACGAGTGATCAACATCTGGATCATCTTCATTAAAGAATTCACTAACCATCACCACCTTGCCATTTTCCATTTCAACAACAGAATCTAGCGTCATACCTTTATAGTTACGTTCACGAACATAACCAATCAGACCAGGCAGATTTTCAAGATCGTGAATTTCTTCAACCCGGAGATCTTCAGGTCGAAGTAATACTTTGAGTTGCTGGTTTTGTGTCACAGGTAATGTGGTATAAATATCACATTCATGACCTTCAACATCAGCACGAATACGCGTTTCATCAATACGATGGAGTACACGTGCATCAAAGATATTAATTTCACCTATAAATTGCGCAACAAACAGGTTTGTTGGCTCTTCATAAATTTCACGCGGTGTTCCATCTTGCTCAATACGCCCTTCACGCATCACCACGATCCGGTCTGACATAGTCAGCGCCTCTTCTTGGTCATGAGTCACGAAAATAAAGGTTATTCCTAATTTACGTTGTAAGGCTTTTAATTCATTTTGCATCTGTTTACGTAATTTGTAATCCAGTGCAGATAATGATTCATCAAGCAATAAGACCTTTGGTTTATTTACAACAGCACGCGCAATCGCAACACGTTGCTGTTGTCCACCTGAAAGGTGTGCAGGGCGACGTTGGGCGAAATCTTCAAGTTGCACCATACGCAAGGCTTCTTCAACGCGAACATTAATCTCTTCAGCAGGCGTTTTTTGCATGCGAAGACCAAATGCGACGTTTTCAAAAACAGTCATATGAGGGAAAAGTGCGTAACTTTGGAAAACCGTATTTACAAAACGTTGTTCCGCTGGGATATCCGTAATATCTTGCCCATCAAGAATTATTTGCCCATCGTCAACGTCTTCTAAACCCGCAATTAAGCGCAAAACCGTCGTCTTACCACAGCCCGAAGGACCAAGGATGGTTAAAAACTCGCCATGGTTGATAGTGAGATCGAGGCGGGAAATAATTTGTTTTCCGTCGAAACCTTTACTTAAGGATTTTAATTCGACAACTGGTATCAGAGATGTTTTCTCAGTCATTTAAGGTAATACTCTATCCCGAAGAATAATGCAGATAGAACCGCCACTGGAAAAGACTGTGTGAGCTGCCGGAGCATTATGCTCCACAGAAGCCCAAAACCAGCGACGCCGTATGTATAGTACAAGCGGAAAATGATAAACGCAGTGACGTGAAATTGAAAGCAAAAAGGTGCTTAAACAATGAAAAACTATTCATATTTAAGTTTTTCATCATAAACTATGCTCTTTAGGATTTATGATAAAAACACAATAAAATCAAAATACTATTAATTTATATAAATAGCAAAAACCAATTAAGTTTATGATTAAATAAAATTTCGCCTAGAAGTTGTCTAATCGCCTTATTTTCCTATAAATACTTATTAGCTCATTTATTTGCAGTACTATTTTTTTGTATCGTTATTCATACAAAAAGTTAATTAAATTACGCTTCTTTTTATATTTTTATCTTATCATGATGATAAAAACTTTATATATCATATAGATGAAATTGAAATAACACCTCCTAATATTTTGGAGGTGTTAAAGGAATGGATGCCATTTTACTTAATGACGTTTTATTAATTTTTTTAAATACAAAATTGCGTTATTCACATTGGGTAAAGGGCCAATTTTGTCATTTAACAGTGGAAACGTACCTGTTCTAATTAATAAGTCACGCATTTGTATCGGCGTTAACACACTGTTTGTATGGTCTTTATACCAAGATTGGATCACCGCTGCAGCTCCTGCAACTAAAGCACTAGCTGACGATGTACCACTAAAATTAGCCGTATAAGTATGGTTATCATCACTTCTAAACAGATCACCATAACCAGCCGTTGCAACATCTTCTCCCCACGCTTGTACATGAATAGGTGAACCATGCGTTGAGAAAGGCAATCGATTTAATGTATAGGGTGAACCCGCACCAACACGTATTGAATTATTATCATGACGTTGTCGATAACTTTCATAAGCAGGTAAATCTAAATCTACCCCTCCATTACCAGCCGCCATAATCACAATGATCCCAGCATCTGTTAATGCGCGAGTCGCTTCCCAAATATGCATTTCATAGTCAGCGGGTACGTAAGCTTGGTGCTCACAGATGGTTTGCATTTCATATAAAACGATATCGCCCGCATGTAATATGCGTTTACTGGCAATAATCGCATCAATGCGCCCACAAGTTAATTCAGAGATGGCATAAAACATATCTAATTTATAAGCGAGCCCTGTGATCCCTTTACCATCTTTTTTTCCCATTATTAATCCTGCAACCGCAGTACCGTGATCAGCCTGACTGGTTTTTTCATTAAAAGGGAGTAATGGTGTAATATTATCCGTTGATAAATCATGATGAGAAAGATTGAAATCCCACTCAATATCAGCGACTTGTATCCCTTGTCCATAAGCTTCTTGTTTCCATGCTTCAGAAATCCCCAATCCATTAATTTTATTAATATTTATCGTTTTTTCTGGCATATTTAGGTATTGCTGATATTGAGTAAAATCAGGCGTAATATTAGGAGGTTCAATAGGCTGTATCGGTATCGTTTGTACATATTCGATATCAGGGTGTTGTTGTAATACTTTAATCATTTCATCTAAAGAATAATGATTACTCTCTGGCAAATTAAGGTAATAATATTTATTTAGATCATTAAAATTTATTGAAATAGAATCAATATAATTTTTTGGGGGTAATTGATGAGCAGAGGACATTATTGGAACTAAAGATATATTAGTTAAAAAGGGATAATATTTTTTATGAAAATTAGAAAATAACAGATTTTTATTATCATAATCAATGTGTTTTACTTTTATAAGGATTTTTCTTTTAATGTTCATATTCAATGCTCCTCTTTTTATTTTTTTGCTTTATAGCGTAAAATATTGAGCAGTGACTATTTCCATTTTTAGTAGAGATAATATAAATAGATTGTTTTATAAAAAATAATATCAAGCCTGTACTCTAAAAATAGGCTTAATATTATTTGAATGATATTTATTAACTAAAATCAATATGTAGACGTAATTTTCCACAACAACAACATTTAAATAAATAACCTTGGCATCCACCATCATCCCATAAGCGCTCTGATAAATCAGAAAGTTCAAAACCAACGTCTTGAATATCTTGTTCTAAAGAAGCAAATTGTTCTAATTTATCTTTGATATCGTCCCATTCTACATAATCAATAAAGGCACAAGGTTCATCGCAATGTATTAGCCAATATTCTTGTTGCCAGCCATGATAACTAGGCGTCCGTTTTGTTAATTCATCGAGTTTATTTTTATCTATAGGAGGTAGAGTAGAACCACAATACTCTCCCTCTTCGTCATAAAGAACTTCTCCGCCTTCAATGCTTGCAATATCTTGAAATTCACCATCAAACTTTTCACTTGCAGAACCATCCGCAATACACCACGGGCATAGTGCATCAATATCTTCTACTGAGTAGAAAGGGCTACCATAATAGATATCAGTTTCCTTTCCACAACAATCACATATAACGGTATCATCTGTGATAAAAACACCTGTTTTTATCGGTTCAGGATGATATTTAAAATAAGGTAATGCTCTTTTTTCTGTTGGCATATGTTTTCCTATTTTATAGTTTATTATCACTTATCTTCGGCTTTATAAAATCATCCTAGCATCAGATCTAGCATGTGTAAGCTATCCTCTATGCTATAATGCGCGCTCATTTTATCTCCTTTAATAATTTAGAGATAATCACCGCCTAAATAGACGAAAGAATTACAACATGTCAGAAAATATAGAACTCAATAAATCAACAGAAAATCATGATGTTAATAGCAATTCAAAAAAATATAATTTGAACCGCTTCTCTGTTGCACCGATGCTCGATTGGACTGATCGTCATTGTCGTTATTTCTTTCGTCAGCTCAGTAAAAACACGCTGCTTTATACTGAAATGGTGACAACAGGTGCCATTATTCATGGTAAAGGTGACTATCTAAAATACAGTGAAGAAGAACATCCAGTTTCATTACAATTAGGTGGAAGCGATCCCCAAGCTTTAGCGCAATGTGCAAAATTGGCACAAGAACGTGGTTATGATGAAATTAATTTAAATGTAGGTTGTCCTTCAGATCGCGTACAAAATGGGCGTTTCGGTGCTTGTTTAATGGGGGATGCACAGCTTGTCGCAGATTGTGTGAAAGCCATGCGTGATGTGGTTGATATTCCTGTCACAGTAAAAACACGCATTGGGATCGATGACCAAGATAGCTACGAATTTTTATGTGATTTTATTGAGACTGTCAGTCGCGATAATAATTGCGATACTTTTATTATTCATGCACGTAAAGCATGGTTATCAGGTTTAAGCCCAAAAGAGAACCGTGAAGTTCCACCTCTAGATTATCCTCGTGTTTATCAATTAAAGCGTGATTTCTCGCATCTCACTATGGCGATTAATGGCGGAATTAAATCGTTAGAAGAAGCTAAGGAACACTTAAAACATATGGATGGTGTTATGGTTGGCCGTGAAGCTTATCAAAACCCATCAATTTTAGCGCATGTTGATCATGAACTTTTTGATAATCAATTGCCTATTGCTGATGCTGTCGCTGCCGTAAGAGCAATGTATCCTTATATTGAAAAAGAACTCTCACAAGGGACTTATTTAGGACATGTTACTCGTCATATGTTAGGGATTTTCCAAGGTATTCCGGGCGCTAGACAATGGCGTCGTCATTTAAGTGAAAATGCGCATAAACAAGGTGCTGATTTATCTGTATTAGAAAATGCCCTGAAATTTGTGACTGATAAATAATGTAAAAAATAAAACCAGCCCCTAAAGGCTGGTTTATTTTAATTAAAGTAATGAGAAGAAACGATTATAATTTGCAATTAAATAAGCGATTTGAAATTCAAAAGCCTCTTTAACTTCACTTTTACCTTCTTCTGAACCCTCTTTCTTTTTAATATCAAAAAAGGCGTTTTGCATTAATTGAACTGATACATCCATTGATTTTTGAAATGCAGATAAATTATTATTTTCACCCAATCGTTTAAATAATGCTTCTATCTTTTCATCAGCCACATCACGAATAAACTGTAATTCAACATTACTGACTTTATTATCCTCATAGATAAAATCAATAAAATCATTTAACTCATTCTTTTGCATAAGCACTCCATACTCTATTAATAAAATTAGTAGAAACGTAAATTAAAAGAGATAAAGTTAAAAATAAATATAAAATAAAAATAAGGTTTTTTTTTGATAATAAAAATAGGAGTGCATTATATTTATTAATAAAAGATAAATATTTAAAACCTGTCTAATTTATTTTAAACAGGTTTTTAAATCTTAAAAATAATAATTAAGGAATAAGTAAGCTTGATCCTTGAGATTGTCGGCTTTCAAGATAATGATGCGCTTCTTTGGCATCTGCTAAAGCAAATTTCTGATTATCTGGCACACTAACATCAATTTTACCACTACCAATTAATGCAAATAATGCTTCACTTGCAGCATCTAGCTCTTCGCGCGTTGTGATATAACCCGAAATAGATGGGCGCGTCACATATAAAGAACCTTTTTTATTGAGAATACCTAAATCAACACCCGTTACTGCACCTGATGCGTTACCAAAACTCACCATTAAGCCTCGATGTTGCAAACAGTCTAACGAGTCTAACCAAGTCGCTTTACCAACAGAATCATAAACAACTGGCACTTTTTGGTTATTAGTTAGCGCCAAAACACGTTCCACAATCGACTCAGTCTGGTAATTAATTACTTCCCATGCACCTGCGGCTTTTGCTTTAGCAACTTTTTTATCACTGCCTGCTGTACCAATCATTTTTGCGCCAATGGCTTTTGCCCACTGGCTTGCAATTAAACCAACACCACCAGCAGCCGCGTGAAATAAGAAAGTTTCACCAGTTTGTAATTTATAGGTTTCATTGAAGAGATAATAAACCGTTAATCCTTTTAAAAAAGAGGCTGCTGCTTGTTCAAAAGAGATATTATCAGGCAGACGCGCCACTTTATTTTCTGGTACATTATGCGTATCGCTATAAGCCCCTAGCGGAGATTGCGCATACACAACTCTGTCCCCTTCTTTTAGTGAAGTCACTTTAGCGCCTGTTTTGATAATAATGCCCGCAGCTTCAGTGCCTAATCCACTTGGAAATTGGCTTACAGGATATAATCCGCTACGTACATAAGTATCAATATAGTTAATACCAATTGCCTTATTGGCAACTTGAACTTCGTGATCACCAAGAGGAGCGGGTGTAAATGTTACTAACTCAAGAACATCTGCATCACCATGAGTTGCAAATTGAATACGTTTAGCCATTACTATCTCCTTTGTAGGATGAGAGGTTAAATACACGAGCGCAAAAAGACCTTTAGAGATAATGACAAAGGATAGCTATTTCTACAAGGCACAGATAATTGGGTTAGCGTATACTAATACGCTGACTGAGACTTTTTCGATTTTATGCAGGATTTATGGCCAGAAACAAGACCACTGACAAGCTGATGTCTGATATTAAAGACCGACAAATGGAGGGATTAAAGCTACCTCCCCATTCGCTGGAAGCAGAGCAGTCCGTGTTAGGCGGTCTGATGATAGATAATGAACGTTGGGATAATGTTTCTGAACGCGTCACCGCAGAAGACTTTTATAGCCGACCTCATCGTACTATTTTCTCTCAAATGCAACGTTTGTTGGAATTAGGCAAACCTATCGACCTTATTACGCTATCAGAAGCATTAGAACAAAATGCCGAGTTAGACAGTGTTGGCGGTTTTGCTTATTTAGCAGAACTTTCTAAAAATACGCCAAGTGCGGCGAACATCAACGCTTATGCCGATATTGTCCGAGAACGTGCTGTTGTTCGCGATATGATAAAAGTCGCCAACGAAATTGCAGATGCGGGTTTTGATCCTCAAGGACGCACCAGTGAAGATCTACTCGACTTTGCTGAATCAAGAGTGTTCCAAATTGCTGAAACAAGAGCCAATAAAGACGAAGGTCCTAAAGCAATAGATGCCATTTTAGAAGAGACAGTTGAAAAAATAGAACAGCTCTATCAAAAACCTCATGATGGTGTCACAGGTGTTTCAAGTGGTTATCAAGATCTTGATAAAAAAACCGCAGGATTACAAAAATCAGATTTAATTATTGTCGCGGCACGTCCTTCGATGGGTAAAACCACATTTGCCATGAACTTATGTGAAAATGCGGCAATGACAGAAGAAAAACCCGTACTTATCTTTAGTTTAGAGATGCCTGGTAACCAAATTATGATGCGTATGTTGGCATCATTATCTCGTGTCGATCAGACAAGAATTCGTACAGGCCAGCTTGATGATGAGGATTGGGCGCGTATTTCAAGCACCATGGGTATTTTGCTTGAAAAACGCAATATGTATATCGATGATTCATCGGGTTTAACACCAACAGAAGTACGCTCTCGTGCTCGTCGAATTTATCGTGAACATGGTGGTTTAAGTCTTATCATGATTGACTACTTACAGCTAATGAGAGTACCTTCATTATCTGAAAACAGAACTTTAGAAATTGCTGAAATTTCTCGTTCTTTAAAAGCATTAGCTAAAGAACTGCAAGTTCCCGTGGTTGCACTATCACAGTTAAACCGTAGTTTGGAACAACGTGCTGATAAACGCCCTGTTAACTCCGACTTACGTGAATCGGGCTCTATCGAGCAGGATGCTGACCTTATCATGTTTATTTATCGTGACGAGGTTTATCACGAAAGTAGTGATTTAAAAGGTGTTGCAGAAATTATCATCGGTAAACAACGTAATGGTCCAATTGGTACAGTCAGACTTACCTTTAACGGTCAATGGTCACGCTTTGATAACTACGCTGGCCCAGCTTACGACGATGAATAATCACTAACCTTGATTTAATTAGAGGAAGTATTGGAATAATATGAAAGCGGCAACCGCAGTGATAGATCGCCGCGCTCTGCGTCACAATTTTCAGCATGTGAGAGACTATGCCCCACATAGCCACCTGATAGCTGTCGTGAAAGCAAACGCTTATGGTCATGGGTTATTAGAAACAGCGTATACCTTAATGGATAATGCTGATTGTTTTGGTGTTGCACGTATTGGTGAAGCATTAACCTTACGAAGTGGGGGCATTGTAAAACCCATTCTTCTGTTAGAAGGTTTTTTTGATATTGCTGATTTACCTATTTTGGTCGTCAACCATATTGAAACCGTTGTTCACAGCCAAGAGCAATTAGAAGCCTTAGAACAAGCCAATTTAGATGAACCCGTAAAAGTATGGATGAAAATCGATACTGGTATGCACCGTTTAGGTATACGCCCTGAAGATGCACAAGCTTTTTATTTACGACTTTCTGCCTGCAAAAATGTACAACAACCTGTCAATATTGTGAGCCATTTTAGTCGCGCTGATGAACCTGATGTTCCTGAAGCAACACAAAAACAAATCTCACTATTTCAAGATTTTATTCAAGATAAAGCCGGTGATAAGTCTATCTCAGCTTCTGCTGGTATTTTATTTTGGCCTCAAGTTCATTATCAATGGGTTCGCCCCGGCATTATCACTTATGGCATCTCACCTACTGGTGATGAAAGAACGGGCAAAGACTTTGGTTTAACCCCGGCAATGACACTGAAAACAAGTCTGATCGCCGTTCGTAAACATAAAGCGGGTGAACCTGTTGGTTATGGCGGCACCTGGGTCAGTGAAAAAGACACTTATCTTGGTGTGATCGCCATTGGTTATGGTGATGGCTATCCTCGCAGTGCGCCGTCAGGTACTCCGGTGTGGATTAATGGTCGAAAAGTGCCTATTGTGGGTCGTGTTTCGATGGATATGATCAGCGTCGATTTAGGGACTGAACTGATTGATAGTGTCGGTGATGAAGCTATTTTATGGGGAGATGTGCTGCCTGTAGAAGAAATTGCCAAATATAGTGGTATTAGCGCCTATGAGTTGATTACAAAATTAACCTCGCGCGTCATCATGGAATACCTAGACGAACAATAATACACACGATATTGTATCCCTATGACACACTAAAAGTGATTGGAGAAGAAGCCGTGTTTCAACAGGTTGAAGCGTTTCCGGGAGATCCGATTCTCTCATTGATGGATGTTTATAACAAAGACCCGCGTCAGGATAAAATTAATTTAAGCATTGGTCTTTATTATGATGAAGAAGGCAAGACCCCTATTTTAGGAACAGTGTCAGTTGCACGTCAGCAGCTCAATGCCATGACCCCCACAGCAACACTTTATTTACCAATGGAAGGGCTAGCACCTTATCGTAGCGAAATTCAAGATCTCCTTTTCGGTGCAGATAATCCTCTAATTGCAGAAAAGAAAATAGCCACAATCCAAACATTAGGTGGATCAGGTGCATTAAAAGTGGGTGCTGATTTTCTGCATCGCTATTTCCCAGGATCAGAAGTGTGGATAAGTGATCCAACTTGGGATAATCATCGTTCTATTTTTGCAGGCTCAGGTTTCAAAGTGAATGACTACCCTTACTTTGATCCTGAAACCAAAGGCGTAAAATTTGAAGCACTTTTAGATTGCTTTAAAAAACTGCCTGAAAAAAGCATTGTATTGATGCATCCTTGTTGCCATAACCCAACAGGTTCTGATCTGACTAAAGATCAATGGGATCAAGTCACTGAAGTATTAAAATCTCGTCAAGCAATTCCATTTTTAGATATTGCTTATCAAGGATTTGCTGAAAACTTAGATGATGACGCTTACGCGATCCGTACTATGGCAAAAGCAGGATTACCGATACTTATCAGTAACTCTTTTTCAAAAATATTTGGGATCTACGGTGAACGTGCTGGCGGCTTATCCGTTGTTTGTGATAATGCCACTGAATGCGAACATGTGTTAGGTCAGTTGAAAGCGGGTGTACGTCGTATCTATTCAAGCCCTGCAAACTATGGTGCACAAATTGTCAATAAAGTGCTATCAGACCAAGTTTTAACTGCACAATGGCAAAAAGAAGTCGCGCATATGCGTGATCGCATTAAAGAGATGCGTGTTACGTTAGTCAAAGCTTTAAAAGTTGCACTGCCTGAAAAGAATTTTGATCATCTATTAACTCAACGCGGTATGTTCAGCTATACCGGCTTTACACAAGCACAAGTTGATAGATTACGTGACGAATTTGGTATTTATCTTGTTGGTACTGGCCGTGTTTGTATGGCAGGTGTTAATACCGGTAATGTTCAGCGTATTGCTCAAGCCTTTGCGGCTGTGAGTATTTAAACCAATTAACACGATTTCATGATAAAAAAATACCTGCCTATTTTTCATAAGCAGGTATTTCTTTTTACTGCATCACAACATTACTGTCGCTTTAGGTTTTCACCTTTTATATATTGACAACTTGCTTCTTTTCCCCAGCATTACGACGCGCTTTTTCTTCCATAATCTCAATGATTTGAATATCGGTATGTTGCATTGCATGACTCGCTAATGCACAGAGATTCGCTATTGAGCTATCAACATTGTCGCTGACAATACCATCAGTACCCGCAACACTTTGATTTTGCATCGCCATCAATACTGCTTTATAGGCACTCGCTGCACTACTTGATACTTTCATTGCACAGCTATTGGATGCGCCATCACAGATAATGCCACTGATATCACCAATCATACTGTTGATAGACATACTGACAGTGGTGAAATCTTTTGTCAGTAACCATGCCATTCCTGCTGCTGCCCCCATTGAAGCTGTAGTTGCAGCACAAAGAGCAGAAAGTGGTGGAAAATGGCTATGGACATAAATTGCCATTAAGTGTGATAAAACTAACGCACGCAATAAAGTTTCATCATCTGCTTTAATAAATTCAGCAACAACCATTACGGGCAATGTTGCGGCAATACCCTGATTACCAGAGCCTGAGTTACTCATTGCAGGTAATACCGCTCCCCCCATGCGAGCATCAGAAGCTGCTGATGCTCTGATCATGATTTCACTAAGTAAGTCTTTACCTAACAAACCTTTCTCTTGTTGCAGAATTAAGGTACGGCCAATAGCTAATCCATAGGTGTTTTGTAGCCCCTCTTCTGATAAAGCACCGTTTAAACGAGCAGCATTAAGCATAAACTCAATTTCGCTCACGGGTACATTAAGTGCGAAGTTATAGATATCTTCAGCACAAACATCAGTAAAAGGTTTTTCATCAGTACATGCACCATTATTGGTAAGTGCTGATTTATCTTCTTCAAAAACAACGCTACCGTTACATTCACAACGAACAACGTGTGTATGCTCTCTTGCAATACTGACGATGGCATAACCAGATTGGCTATACACTTTCGCTTCAGAATAAAGAACATCCTCACAAGGTGCTTTTACACCCACGGTGACTTTACCTTGAGCAACCAGTGTTTTAGCTTGAGCAACCGCATCAGCGGATGCTTTTAATAAGACCTCCAATCCAGCATCAGGATCTCCTCCTGTCGCACCTAATGCTGCAGCAATAGGTAGCCCAGCCATTCCCGTTCCCGGCACTGTTACGCCCATTCCGTTTTTCATCAAGTTTGGCGAAACCCAAGCTTCGATACGAACAACTGGCTCTCCTAAAAGCGCAGTTGCTTTCGCTGCTGCCAATGCTAATGATATTGGCTCAGTGCAACCGACTGCTGGCTTAACACCTTCACGTAACTGACGAACAAACTGTGACCATAAATGAGAATTTTTGTTCTGGCTCATAATCTAACACCTTGGATTAATTTAGTTTTTAAAAACAACTCCTAACTAGAACCGAAGCTGGCGACTATGAAAATGCCAAGAACGGAGAGATAACGAGCAGTAAACCGGTAAAGATAATCAGATAGAGTGACGCACCTTTGTATTTGTGTAACATAGGTACTTTGTACACTAAGTATGCAGGGATAAGACAACCCACCATACCGAAGATTGGGCTACAAATTGAAGTGAAGCTTAGTACTGGTGCATTAAGGATGATTGCACCCCATGCCAGTAGCACAGCGAAAATCATGATGCCATTTTGTACCCATTTTTGGTTGATTTTTTCTAATGGGATATAACGTTGCAGAATGTTCATGACGATCCCTTGTGTCGCCTCACGGAAACCTAAGTAGACACCAAAGAATGCCGTCATTACAGCGAAGATATTCAGCATAACGCTTACTACTGTAACCCAACCGCCAGGGAAGAATTTCGCAGCAATCGCTAATGCAGAGATATTTTGTTCATACGCTTTAACGGCTTCATCATGACCCATTGCTAATGTGAATGAGATTGCATAGAAGAAAACTGTACAGAACAACACACCAAACGCGATGTTCATTGCACGTAACGCTTTGTGACGAGCAACTTCACGGTTTTTATTACGACCACGGTAAGAGATAACCATTGGACTTAATGTTTGGATAAACAGAATTGAAGTCAGTGTAAAAGGTAATGTAATGATTGCTTCTTTGATTAAACGTCCAGCAGGTGGTAATGCTCCTACGTTATAAAGGTGCCACATACCAATCATGGAGAGCCCTAACGCTGCAACAACCAGCAGTTTAGTCAGCACCATAAAGCTTGATAATTTAAACAGTAATTGCTCACCACGAGAAGAGATGGCCACTAAAGCACAAATCAGGATCAATCCATAGAATGGGTTTTCTGACAGTAAACTTTCAGTCACACCAAATGTTTGTAAGTAAGAAGCACTGTCATTGGTGATGGCTGTTGAGTAAACAAACATCCAAATGACCAACATAACAAAGTAAAGTGCGCCTAATAAAATACCCCAGTTTTTACCAAGATAACCTGTGATAACGCTTGGGTAGTCTTTACACTCTGGAGATTCAGCCAACGTATTAATAAATAGACGTTGGAAAAGGTACATCGCTGGATAACCAATCAGTGAGGATAGTAGGAAAACCCATAATCCCATCAGGCCTACCTGTACAGGTAAAAACACAATACCTGCACCGATCGCCATACCGATGCTCATGATAACCCAGCCCACATCATTGCCGTCGAATTTAATAGCTGCACGCCATTCTTGTTCAGTCATACCTGCGCGACGCGCGCCAGCACTAGTTGCGGGATAGCTTGTTGTCTCTGTTTTTGAGGAAGCCGTTTCCATATTAGTACTCACTTTTTATATTGTAATTGTTAATAGCAAAACGAATTTTGGGGGTAAAAAAAGTCTATCTAACATTGCGATGTCAAAATAACCTTACTCTTTGCAGGTATTATTTATTATGGGTAAATGATAGGAAATATTACGGAGAAAAAAGTTGTTATAAATCGTGATAGCCCGAAATGATTTGGAAAAAAATTCTATCGTAAGGAGAAAAGTAGGATTATCTGTTCAAAGAGCACAGTAAATAATAACCTACCTTCTACCGCGACCTTTAAAAGCAAGTAAATATTTGATAAATAACGAAAAATACATGTTGTTATACAATAATAGTCAAGTATAACAATTGAAACAAATCACCAAATAAACTGTGCTGTCTATCACGATATACTATGATAATCCTTTCTATTTAGCTTTGTTATCTCGTATTTGGTTAAAATACTGTTGCAAAATAGCATAATTAACCATTTAATCTGTTTTTTATAAAAATAGACGATTGATAAGATAAAAATAGATAAGGAAGTGTATAACCAAAAGAGAATACTTTTTTCGATAGAATTAAATTCTATCGTACTTCATGGATTTACTTTTCTTGAAGAAATCGCGCTACAAACAAGAAAGAAGTTATTGTCTGTAGCGCTTAGATCATAAGGAAATAAGCGGCGTGATCTTAATAACCGCGTTCTAAGATTGGTTTTAAGAATCTTGCAGTATGTGAGCCTTCAAACGCTGCAACGTGTTCTGGTGTACCTGACACTAAAATTTGGCCACCACCGCTTCCGCCTTCAGGGCCAAGATCCACAATCCAGTCGGCTGTTTTGATCACATCAAGATTGTGTTCAATCACAACAATGGTATTACCTTGGTCGCGTAACTTATGAAGCACGTCAAGTAACAGCTCAATATCAGCAAAGTGAAGTCCTGTTGTGGGTTCATCGAGAATATAGAGAGTCTGTCCCGTACCACGTTTTGACAACTCTTTTGCTAACTTAACCCGCTGCGCTTCACCGCCCGATAACGTCGTTGCTGATTGTCCCAAGCGAATATAAGAAAGGCCAACATCAATCAATGTTTGTAGCTTACGAGCCAATGCTGGCACAGCATCAAAGAACTCTCTCGCCTCTTCAATGGTCATATCTAACGCTTCGTGGATATTTTTTCCTTTGTATTTAACTTCAAGAGTTTCACGGTTATAACGCTGACCTTTACATTGATCACAAGGTACATACACATCAGGTAAAAAATGCATTTCAACTTTTAAAACGCCATCACCTTGGCAAGCTTCACAACGCCCACCTTTTACGTTGAAACTGAACCGCCCCGGTGTATAACCACGAGTACGAGATTCAGGTACACCCGCAAATAGCTCACGAATAGGTGTAAAGACACCGGTATAAGTTGCGGGGTTTGAACGAGGAGTACGACCAATTGGGCTTTGGTTAATATCAATCACTTTATCGAAATATTCTAGCCCTTCAACATCTAAATAAGGTGCAGGTACACTATTTGTTGCCCCATTTAATTGGCGTTGTGCGATAGGAAATAACGTATCGTTGATCAACGTTGATTTACCTGATCCTGAAACACCTGTAATACAGGTAAATAAACCTACTGGTAATTTTAGATTTACATTTTTTAGGTTATTACCTTTTGCGCCAAGAATGGTCAGCATTTTTTCGCGATCAACAGGCACTCGTTGTTCTGGAATTGCGATGCGACGTTCACCACTTAAGAATTTCCCCGTTAATGAATTCGGGTTATTAATAATATCTTCAAGTGTCCCTTGAGCGACAATTTCACCACCATGAACACCTGCACCAGGACCAATATCAATAACATGATCAGCGGCACGGATGGCATCTTCGTCATGTTCTACGACGATCACAGTGTTACCCAAATTACGCAAGTGGATCAGCGTTTCAAGTAGACGATCGTTATCTCGTTGATGTAACCCTATCGAAGGTTCATCCAATACATACATCACACCAACTAATCCCGCACCAATCTGACTGGCTAAGCGAATACGTTGAGCTTCACCACCTGATAAAGTTTCTGCAGAACGAGAAAGTGTGAGGTAATTTAATCCCACATTGACCAAGAATTTTAATCGGTCACTGATCTCTTTTAAGACTTTTTCTGCAATCTTCGCTCGCTGACCGCTCAATTTTAGATTTTGGAAAAAGGTCATGGCATGACCAATACTGTAATCTGCTATTTCAGGCAATGTGGTGTTTTCAACATACACATGGCGCGCTTCTCGGCGTAAACGTGTACCACCACAAGAAGCACAAGAACGATTACTAATATATTTAGAAAGCTCCTCACGTACCGCACTAGATTCTGTCTCGCGGTAACGGCGTTCCATATTATTTAATACACCTTCAAAAGGATGATGACGAACAACAACATCACCACGATCGTTTGTGTATTTAAATTCAATATTCTCTTTGCCTGATCCCGTTAAAATGACTTTTTGAATATTATCTGGTAACGAATCAAATGGTGCTTCAACATCAAAATGATAGTGCTCACCCAATGAGCGTAGCATTTGGAAATAGTAGAAGTTACGGCGATCCCACCCTTTGATGGCACCACCAGCAAGGGAGATGTCTCTATTTTGGATCACTAATTCAGGATCAAAAAATTGCTGAACACCTAAACCATCACAAGTTGGACAAGCCCCTGCAGGGTTATTAAAAGAGAATAAACGAGGTTCTAACTCGCTCATGCTGTAGCCACAAACAGGACAAGCAAAGTTTGCAGAAAAAATAATGTCTTCTGCATTGTTATCATCCATATCAGAGATAACGGCAGTACCACCTGAAAGTTCTAACGCAGTTTCAAAAGATTCCGCTAAGCGTTGAGCCAGATCGTCACGTACTTTAAAACGGTCAATTACCACTTCAATGGTATGTTTTTTCTGTAATTCTAATGTTGGTGGATCAGAAAGATCGCACACTTCGCCGTCAATACGCGCACGAATATAACCTTGAGCAGCAAGATTATTGAGTAGCTTAATATGCTCACCTTTACGTTCTTTCACCACCGGTGCTAACAGCATTAAGCGCTTACCTTCTGGTTGCTCAAGTACATTATCAACCATTTGGCTCACTGTTTGAGCGGCTAATGGAATATCATGATCAGGGCAACGAGGTTCACCAACACGCGCAAATAATAGACGTAGGTAATCGTGTATTTCGGTAATGGTTCCCACCGTTGAACGTGGGTTATGTGATGTAGATTTTTGTTCAATCGAAATAGCGGGAGATAAACCTTCAATGTGATCAACATCAGGCTTTTCCATTAACGAAAGAAACTGACGAGCATAAGCAGAAAGTGATTCAACATAACGTCGTTGCCCTTCTGCATAAAGCGTATCAAAGGCTAAAGAGGATTTACCTGAGCCTGAAAGTCCCGTAATAACAATAAGTTTATCGCGAGGAATGACCAAATTGATATTTTTTAGATTATGGGTGCGAGCGCCCCGTACTTCGATTTTATCCATGAATATATCCCGGATTGAGAGAGTCGCCGAAAAAGAAATAATCGGATAATTATGACACAAAGTTAACTGAATGGATATACAGTATATATAGTGAAATTGAATGATGATGTAAACCTGTCATTTTGAGACAAAAAAATTTCGACAATGTTCACAATTGAGAAATTCATCACACGTCATATTCAAATTTTAGCGTACGTGATAAACTTATTCGTTTATGATTTCAAAAAATTTACTTTCGCAGGAGTACCTCACATGGCGAGCAGAGGCGTAAACAAAGTTATTCTTATCGGTAATTTAGGGCAGGATCCAGAAATCCGTTATATGCCAAGTGGCGGTGCAGTTGCCAACCTAACATTGGCAACATCAGAAAGCTGGCGCGATAAACAAACCGGTGAAATGAAAGAAAAAACCGAGTGGCACCGTGTGGTAATTTTCGGCAAATTAGCGGAAATTGCAGGCGAATATCTGCGTAAAGGTTCACAAGTGTATATCGAAGGCCAATTACAAACACGTAAATGGCAAGACCAAAGCGGCCAAGACAGATATAGCACTGAAGTTGTTGTTAATATCGGCGGCACAATGCAGATGTTAGGTGGCCGTGGCGGCCAAGACAGCGCGCCATCTCAAGGTGGCCAAGGCGGTTGGGGTCAACCACAACAGCCACAAGCATCACAACAATTTAGCGGTGGTGCTCAATCTCGCCCACAACAACCCGCTGCAGCTCCAGCACCAAGCAATGAACCACCAATGGATTTTGATGACGACATTCCGTTTTAAGTGCGCCATTTTGCTTTGTAAATCAAGCGCTTACGGCTAATTTATGTCGCAAGTATAGGCTGTTGGAAAGCCTATTGCAAGCCTAACTTATCCTTGTCTAGTAATAGACTTGAACCTCGAAAGAGGGAGGGGAGTGCAGCATGTTAGGTCAAAAGGCTGGTGGCGGGGAAACTATCTACTTTGCGCCAGTCATTGCAAGTCCCATAAGGTTAAACCTGATTGGTTGAATCATAGTCCATAGTGGGTTTCGGGATATCTTTGACTCACGATAGTTCAGGAGTCATACCAAGATTTACGATAATTATTGTTAAAAGGCTATCGTATCCAACAATCTTGGCACCTGCTCGGTGAGAGTGGTAATTGGACGTAAGTGGAACCTAAGTGGGACGCATCTTGTTTATAAAGAAATGCGGGATCACCTAAGTTGGTTTGAGATAAACAACCAATATGGTGACGGAGGCTCCATAGTACCCAACGTAGCCTTGTAATGAGGTAGCAGTCGGTTTAAATCCGACCTGAAATTTGAGTATAAGTATCGAGGTAACTCATACGAAAGCTTAAATGTAGGGGGGAAGGGAGACAGTTAGACACGATACTAAAAGAAGCGAGGTTCAATAGTCAGTGCTATTACAAAGAACACTCAATGCTCTGATTGGTATTAATAAAGCAAGTAAGCAAGGCTATAAGGTCAAGAAATTACATAAAATAATGTGTAACCATCAAGATCTTTGGATGCAGGCGTATGCCAACATCTACTCTAATCGTGGAGCCATGACGAAAGGGGTAGACTCAAACACACTCGATGGTATGGGTGTTGATAGAGTTCAAAATATTATCAACCTAATTAAATCAGGTGACTATCGTCCAAAGCCTTGCAGACGCACACACATCCCCAAGGATGCTAGGAATCCGAATGGTAAGAAACGACCTTTAGGAATTCCCAGTGGTGACGACAAGTTGATTCAAGAGGTCATGAGAATGATCCTTGAGGAAATTTATGAACCAGTCTTTAGCGATTGGAGCTATGGATTTCGACCCAACAAATCATGCCACACAGCACTTACTGAAATACGTAATGGTTGGAAAAGCACCAAATGGGTTTGTGATGTCGATATTAAGGGATACTTCGACAATATTAACCATGACTTATTGCTGAAATTTCTTAGCAATAAGATTGATGACCGGGCTTTTCTTGGGCTTCTAAAGAAGTTTCTGAAAGCTGGTTACATGGAAGAATGGCGTTACTTTGGCACCCACAGTGGGACACCGCAAGGGGGAATCATATCCCCTATACTAGCCAATGTTTTTCTCCATGAACTTGATGAGTTTATGAAAATTAAAATCAAAGAGTTTAGCAATGGAGGACGAAGAAAACCTAATCCTGAATACAAGCGGGCACTACAAAATCGAGCTAATCGTATAAAGTGGATAAGACAAGGCTTTGGTGCATCTGGCTACCCTGCTGATGAGCAGAAAATTGCCAAGTGGGAAATGGAAATCAAAAACCTTGAAGAGCAATTGGTTAATACCTCAAGTGTTCTTATGGACGACCCTGACTTTAAGCGTATGCGTTATGTTCGGTATGCTGACGACTTTCTAATTGGGATCATTGGTTCTAAACAGGAAGCAATGCAAGTAATGTCTGACATTACTGAATTTGTTGAGTCGGAATTAAAGCTTGAAGTATCGAAAGAGAAATCAAGCGTAGTTGACCCGAAACAAGGTTTTATCTTTCTCGGATATGAAATTCTATGTCGTAGGGAAAATAAACGAGTTAAATGTGTTGTGGGACACAACTCGGATGGCAGTAAAACTCACGCTGTTAAGCGCACCATTACTGAACACATTCACCTTGGTGTTCCGAGAGCGAAAATACAGAAATTCTGTGCGCTCCGTGGCTACGGGAATTACGAATCTGGCATGGACGGTTGCAGAGGAAAGCCTGCAATGATGTATTTGTCTGACTATGAAATTATTAGTCAATACAATGCTGAAATGCGTGGCTATGCCAATTACTATAACTTAGCACCAGTTCTATATCTGAATAAGCTACATTGGATATGGATGAATAGTCTGTTAAAGACGCTGGCTGGAAAACATCGTTCATCTAGAACTAAAATCGCTAAACGATTGAAGCAGGCTGATGGTCGATATATCCACAGAGAAATTCGTAATGGAAAACTTTATGAACTTGAAGTTTTTCAACTTAAAAATCGAAGTGTGTCTCTAGCAAGTTTTGCCGACCCGTTTCCGAATGTTTATAAATATTCGAGCAGAACTGAATTGCTAGACAGAATGGCAGGTAACAAATGTGAATACTGCGGCACCGTTACTGGATATCTTGAAGTTCACCATGTGCGTAAACTGAAGGATATTAAGGATGGTACAGAGCCTTGGAAAAGACTGATGATTGCCCGACATCGGAAGACGTTAGTTTTATGTAAGGACTGTCATGTCGATCTTCACAGAGGGAAGCTGCCAGACTATAGAAACTTTGCTAAGTCTAGCGGAGAGCCGTATGCATAGAAATGTGCACGTACGGTTCGGTGGGGGGACAACGGCTAACCCTTTTGAGGGCGCACGTGTCCTACCCAACGGTTCAGAACAAATTATCTAAAATCATCTAAAAAATTAACCCAGCTTAGGCTGGGTTTTTTGTTACTAATGGTCAGTACATATCAACATGAAAAACCATTTCGCCCATGTGAATCAACTTGCTTTACACGATAAATTATTACGTATTTATCTCTCTTTAAAAGTACCTACTTTATATTGTTGAAAGAAAACATGTTTTTTTATCGAACAGCAGATCCTTTTAAAAAGGATGTAATCCTACAGTTATTTTCACAAAACCCCACTTTACACAAAGGTTTACTCTTGAAAAATATGATAGGATCTATGTTATTAACAACGTCTGAGAGCATCTTATCCCCATGAATGAAGAGAAATTGCTCGCTCAGGCAGAAAAGATCTGCCAGAAACGAGGTGTTCGCCTGACTTCACAACGTCTGGCAGTATTACGTCTGATAATCCAGCAACCTTCTGCTATCAGCGCATATGATTTGTTGGATTTATTACGCCAAGTTGAGCCTCAAGCAAAACCGCCAACAGTCTATCGCGGATTAGAGTTTTTACTTGAGCAAGGATTTATTCATAAAATAGAATCCACCAACAGTTATGTGCTTTGTCATCATTTTGATGATGTTGAACATACGTCAGTAATGCTAATTTGTGACCGTTGCTTATCTGTCACTGAAAAGAATAGTCATAAAATCGAAGATGCGATTTCATTACTAGCAAAAGAGAGTGGATTTCATTTACGACATAGCGTCATCGAAATTCATGGATTGTGTTCACAATGCCACGAAGCACAAGAGTGTACCCATCCTGAAGGTTGTCATCATGATCATAGTATGGATGATAATCTTAAGCAGAAAAAAACCGGCGACTATAAGCCTCGTTAAACTTATAAAATACAAAAAGCCAGCTAAATGCTGGCTAATACGTGTTCTACTTTTGAATTCTCATTTCAGCTAATGAATTAGCTTTACTTTCTTCACGCTTACCAATAGCAATAACTAAAATAACGACTTCTGAATCAATAATTTGGTAAACCAATCGAAAACCAGATGCTCGTAATTTAATCTTATAGCATCTGAAGGAGATAGGTTCATTTTTCAACCACTTGATAAGCTTCTTTTTTTAGCTCATCGCCTACTCTAACTTGTATCGTTGTCATAAGCACTTACGCAATTAAAACACATCATATTGTAATTACATTTGTAGTGTAATGGTGTTTTTTTATACAAACTAGAAAAATAAAAAATGCAGATGATTTTATGTTTTTACACATCATCTGCATCTTTTTAAAATAAGTTGTGTTGACTTACTTCGGTACAAATTACAGCCATTCGCCGTTACGAATAACCCCAACGGCTAAACCTTCCACAGTAAAGCTTTGTTCGCGTAAATCGACGATAATTGGTGAAAACTCTGGGTTTTCTGCATGAAGCTCAATTTTATTACCGCTTTTCTTGAAGCGCTTTACTGTCACTTCATCTTCAATACGCGCCACAATCACTTGCCCATTGTGAACATCTTGCGTTTTATGCACAGCAAGTAAATCACCATCCATAATACCGATATCTTTCATTGACATGCCATTAACACGCAATAAAAAATCTGCACTTGGTTTAAATAGCATTGGGTCAACTTGATAATGGCTTTCAATATGCTCTTGCGCTAAAAGTGGTTCACCCGCCGCGACTCGCCCAATTAATGGCAATCCTTCTGGTTCTTCTTCCATTAGCAAACGGATACCTCTGGATGCACCAGAGACAATTTCTATCACGCCTTTACGAGCAAGAGCTTTTAAGTGCTCTTCTGCCGCATTTGGTGAGCGAAACCCAAGCTGGGAAGCTATTTCAGCCCGTGTTGGTGGCATACCCGTTTGCGAAATGTGATCACGAACCAAATCGTAAACCTGCTGCTGCCTTGCAGTTAATGCTTTCATTCCGCCCCCTGTTTGTTTATACAGTCAAACTGTGAGTATATACAGGTATATGACGATTTGAAACCTAAAATGAATATAAAACACGCATCTCTGGATTATTTTTCGACAAAAAGCGAAATTTTTAACTTTATGCGAAGAAATGCCCCCAAAGAATGGTTACCCAAGTAAATAATCCCAATATAATAGCAATCAGAACGGCGGCAGAACCCATATCTTTTGCACGTCCGGATAATTCATGGTATTCAGATCCAATTCGATCGACAACCGCTTCTATTGCGCTATTTACCAGTTCCAAGATCACAACCAATACAACGGAACCAATGAGTAAAATGCGCTCTAGACCACTGACATCGATGAAAAATGAAAGGATAATTGCAACCAAGGTCACAATTGCTTCTTGTCTAAAAGCGGCTTCATTAATCCAAGCGGCACGAATGCCTTTGTATGAATAGCCACCTGCTTTGATGATTCGGGTAAGACCTTTATTTTGATTAGCCATAATAAACTCTATCGAAAACAAACGATTATTTTGCCACTTTTCTCTATTAATATTGTCACAGCACCACAGATCTACGAAAGACTTTCTGTTATGCTTTCGAAGTATTGCTAATAAGAGGCTACAACTATTTATGTCAGCTTGGCGTAAACTATATTATAACACATTGAATTTACCACTAAAATTACTGGTAAAAAGCAAACGAGTTCCGACTGATCCTATCACTGAATTAGGGTTAGATACGTCGCGATCTTTCCTTTATGTTCTGCCTTATCATTCAAAGGCGGACTTACTGACATTAAGACAGCAATGTTTATCTTTAGGATTGCCTGATCCACTGCAACCCATTGAGATAGGCGGTACAAAGCTTCCTGCTTATGTCTTTATTGATGACGGCCCAAGAGTATTCCGTTACTACTCCCCCGATCCTCGTAAAGATTCCGTGAAGACATTCCACGCTTATCTTGATGCACATCGTAATAACCCACATCTTGATATCGAGATGTTGCCAGTTTCTGTGATGTTTGGACGCTCTCCTGGTCGTGAAGGCCATAATGGTGTTCCACATTTACGCGTGCTTAACGGTATCCAAAAATTTATCGCTATCCTCTGGTTAGGTCGTGATAGTTTTGTTCGTTTTTCACCCACTGTATCAATGCGTGAAATGGCGAACGAACACGGCACGGACACGAGTATAGCGAGAAAACTTGCACGTGTTGCACGTATTCACTTTTCACGCCAGCGTTTAGCCGCTGTTGGCCCTAAATTGCCAGCACGCCAAGATCTCTTCAATAAATTGCTTTCATCAAAAGCAATTGAAAAAGCGATTGAAGATGAATCAAAAGCGAAGAAAATCTCACTTGACAAAGCGCGTAAAAATGCCACAGATATCATGGAAGAAATTGCAGCTAATTTCTCATATGAAGCAGTGCGTATTAGTGATCGCGTATTAAGTTGGACATGGAATAAGCTCTACCAAGGTATCAACGTTTATAATGCCGAACGAGTACGTAAACTCGCGCAAGATGGGCATGAAATCGTGTATGTTCCTTGTCACCGTAGCCACATGGACTACTTACTGCTTTCTTATGTACTTTACCACCAAGGTTTAGTCCCCCCACATATAGCAGCAGGTATTAACCTCAATTTCTGGCCAGCCGGCCCTATTTTCCGCCGTTTAGGGGCTTTCTTTATTCGAAGAACCTTTAAAGGTAACAAGCTTTACTCCACCATTTTTCGTGAATATTTAGGCGAGCTATTTACACGTGGCTACTCCATTGAATATTTCGTTGAAGGTGGCCGCTCTCGTACAGGTCGATTGTTAGATCCTAAAACAGGAACACTTTCAATGACGGTACAAGCCATGTTGCGTGGTGAAACACGTCCTATCTCTGTTGTTCCAATTTACATTGGTTATGAACACGTTATGGAAGTGGCAACCTATGCCAAAGAATTACGTGGCGCAACAAAAGAGAAAGAAGGCTTTATGCAGATGGTCAGGGGATTACGTAAATTACGTAACCTTGGTCAAGGCTATGTGAATTTTGGTGAGCCAATTTCTGTTGTACAATACTTAAATCAAGCTGTACCACAATGGCGTGATGATATTGACCCCATTGAGCCACAGCGCCCAAGTTGGTTAAACCCAACAGTAAGCACACTCGCTGATAACATTATGGTTCATATCAATAATGCAGCATCTATTAATGCAATCAATCTTGTTTCAACAGCCTTATTGGCATCACGTCAACGCGCACTCACGAGAGAACAACTGTTAGAGCAAATAGATTGTTATCTACAATTATTACGCAATGTGCCTTATTCGACGGATATGATTGTGTCTGATAAAAACGCTAAAGCCTTATTAGAACACGCTCTACAGTCAGATAAATTCCAAGTCGAAAAAGACAGCTTGGGTGATATTGTGGTACTCCCTCGTGAAAGCGCGGTATTAATGACTTATTACCGCAATAACACAATCCACTTAATGATCACTCCGTCATTAATTGCAAGCATCGTCTTACATCATGAAAAAATTCATCGTGATGATTTAATGAAACAAGTTGAGCTCATCTTCCCTCTTATTAAAGCGGAACTATTTATTCGTTATGAGAAAGAAGAACTCCCTGAAGTCATTAATACTTTGATTGCAGAATTGTGCCGTCAGCGCCTGATTTGTTGTGATAGTGATGGCTTACTGCGTATCAATCCAGCGCGTATTCGTCCATTACAGCTTTTAGCCGCCAGTGTCAGAGAAACACTGCAACGCTATGGCATTACACTCTCTTTACTCAATTTTGCACCTGAAATTAGCCGTGCATTATTGGAAAAAGAGAGCCGTATCTTGGCACAACGTCTTTCAGTTTTGCATGGTATCAACGCACCTGAATTCTTTGATAAAGCGGTATTCTCTACCTTAGTTTCAACGCTACGTGAAGAAGGGTATCTCAATGATAATGAAGATATCCTAAAAGCAGATGCATCTGCCCTTTACCAAGTGATTGCAAAATTAATGTCACCAGAAATTCGCTTAACCATTGAAAGCGTCGGGATCACTGAAGATAACAATTTAGTACAAGCTGTTGACGAAAAAAGTGAGCCTAAAGCTGATGAATAATCAGTAATTAGCATTATGACCGAAATAGAAAAGGGATAAGCTCATTGCTTATCCCTTTTTATTTCTACTCAATAATAGAGAATACTTTAGCGCTTATTTATCTTAAAAATAACTAAATAAAATACCCGCAAACAAAACAAAACCAACATAGTTATTATTCATAAAAGCTTGGAAACACGGCGCTCTTTCACGCTCTGCAATAAGCTTCTGTTGATAAATAAACAGAGCTGTGACTAACAATAGCGACCAGTAGTAGATACCTTTCAAATTCAGCAAAATACCAATACCCACTAATAATGCCAGCATCACCAGTTGTAAAATACCGATAATAATTTTGTCATAACGACCGAATAAAATAGCGGTAGATTTAACCCCTATTTTTATATCATCATTACGATCAACCATTGCATATTGCGTATCGTAAATAACAGACCAGACAATATTAACCAGGAATAATAGCCAGCACACTAACGGCAAAGTTTCAGAAACGGCGGCAAATCCCATTGGAATTGACCAACCAAAAGCCATACCTAAAATAAGCTGAGGTAAGTTACTAAACCGTTTAACGAAAGGATAAAACCACGCCAGTGCAAGCCCTGCCACAGAGAGCCAAATAGTCATGGTGTTAAGTGTTAGAACTAATGCAAATGACAAGAGTACCAAAACGATAAATAAGATTTTGCTCTCTTTTTCTGTCACTGCCCCACTAGGTAATGGTCTATTTTTAGTTCGTTCAACACTGCCATCAATTTTTCGGTCAGCAAAGTCGTTTATTACACACCCAGCGGCACGCATAGAGAACACGCCAATAGTAAAGACAATCAGAATATGCCAATCTGGAAAGCCTTTAGCGGCAATCCACAAAGCCCAATAAGTTGGCCAAAGTAGTAATAGCGCTCCGATAGGTTTATCTATACGCATTAAACGGCTATATGCTTGCCATTTACTTTGCGTCATACTTCCCTCCAATTTTAGCTCCCCTTAATTACTTCTCATAAACTGGTGATGCAGGTAGAAACATCTCGGTTAATAATAAAGGTTTATCTGAAAGCTGAAAACGAGAACGGCGTAACCAATACCCATTTTGTTGCCCGATATGAATAAAATCACGACTTAAGGTTGTTTCCTGAAACAGATAATGCCCAAGTGGAACGGTTCTTAGATTGACCAGTTTTCTGTCTTCGCCTGTCAATGTCTCTTCTGGCACTAACGTCCGCCCTAATAACCAAGGAATATCATCACCACACAATACCACTTCTCTTAACCAATAACGCTGACTTTTGGGTAAACACGCTCTTTCGTCAGCAAGTTCAATAAAGTCAACAAATCCTTCTTGGTAAGGCATTACAGTGACTTTATTACAATATTGCTCAAAACGTCGAGTCATCGAGCCTAATTCCATTAACCAACTTAATGTACTTTCTTTAATACTTTCGTGTTCCTCATTAGGTAACCAATGGATAGGAGCGGGAGTAATTATTGATTTTTTGAACATTATTTCATCATCACGCGTTGATGATCCTAGCTTATGCGATTTATTATTCATAAGGATATCATGATGTGACTCAGGGAAGTTAAAAGCTGATAACATTTCGCATAAATAATCTAAAAAAGCGTTAAAAGAAAATTAGATTGAGCACGAAACATTCGAAAAATAAAGGAGGCCATAAAAACCTCCTTTGTATCTAACCGACTACTTATATTCAGTTTATTCGATTAACGCCATGCTTTATAACGATTAATCAGATTATTTGTTGAGCTATCATGGCTGTTAACACTTTCCTTACCTTCTAATTCAGGAAGAATGCGGTTAGCTAGCTGTTTACCTAATTCAACACCCCATTGGTCAAACGTGAAGATATTGAAAATAACACCTTGTACAAAGATCTTATGTTCATACATGGCAATCAATGCCCCCAATGAATAAGGCGTAATTTCTTTTAATAAAATAGAGTTTGTTGGTCGATTACCTTCAAATACTTTAAAAGGTGCAACATAGTCCATGGTTTTAGGATCTTTTCCTGCTGCGGCAAATTCAGCATCAACTTGCTCACGAGTTTTACCAAAAGCGAGTGCTTCTGTTTGAGCAAAGAAGTTAGACATCAGTTTTGCATGATGATCAGATAGAGGATTATGGCTAATTGCAGGTGCAATAAAATCACAAGGGATAATTTTTGTACCTTGATGGATCAGTTGATAAAACGCATGTTGGCCATTTGTACCCGGTTCGCCCCAAATAATAGGCCCTGTTTGGTAACTGACTTTATTTCCATCGCGATCAATATACTTACCATTTGACTCCATATTGCCTTGTTGGAAGTAAGCAGCAAAACGATGCATGTACTGATCGTATGGCAGAATCGCTTCAGTTTCTGTACCAAAAAAATTGTTATACCAAATGCCAATCAGTGCAAGGATTGTTGGGATGTTATTTTCAGCATCAGCGGTTCTAAAGTGGTTATCCATTGCATGAGCACCTTCCAGTAATTGCTCAAAGTTGTCATAACCAACAGATAACGCGATAGATAAACCAATTGCTGACCATAATGAATAACGACCACCGACCCAATCCCAAAACTCAAACATGTTGGCCGTATCAATACCAAATTTTTCAACTTCGGTGCTATTCGTAGATAACGCGACGAAATGTTTAGCGACAAAAGCACTCTCTTTCGCTGATGCTAAGAACCAATCTCTTGCTGAATGCGCATTTGTCATGGTCTCTTGTGTGGTAAATGTTTTTGACGCAATTAAGAATAATGTCGTTTCGGGATCACATTTTTTCAGTGTTTCGGCAATATGTGTACCATCAACATTCGAAACGAAATGCATAGTAAGGTGGTTTTTATACGGACGTAATGCTTCTGTTACCATATAAGGGCCGAGATCGGATCCACCGATACCAATATTCACAACATCAGTAATTGCTTTGCCTGTATAACCTTTCCATTCGCCACTAATAATACGTTCACTGAACTGTTTCATTTTATTCAGCACGGCATTAACTTCTGGCATGACATCTTTGCCATCAACGATGACGGGAGTATTGCTACGATTACGTAATGCGGTATGCAATACAGCACGATCTTCAGTACGGTTGATTTTTTCACCCGTAAACATGCTATGTATCGCACCTTCTACGTCACATTCCTTAGCCAAAGCCTGCAATTTATCTAATGTTTCTTTCGTAATACGGTTTTTTGAAAAATCCACTAGAATTTGGTCTGAAAATACTTTTGAAAATTGCTCAAAGCGTGATGGTTCCTGAGCAAAAAGTGTTTTCATCTCGGTATCTTTGATAACCGAAAAATGGTTTTCTAATGCCTTCCAGGCGAGTGTTTGGGTTGGGTTTACATTTTTCATTCACAATACTCTCTTAAGATTACAATCTGATATTCTCAGATTGTAGCCTGACATTTAATAGTTACAGTCAATTCTTTCTCATTTGATGATATTGGTCAAAACCATTCAACAAATCTAGTACTAATTACTTTCATAGGTAAAACCGATAATGCAGAGCTGATTATTAATTAAATTGATTATTCTTCACTCTACATTGACTCTCTACTTAATAACCGATATTTCTAAGTTGTGTCCAACATCTCATTTTTGCCTAAAGGAATACGACAATGACTGATAATACTGCTACGCCTTCATCTGCATCATCGCCATACACTATCGCTAAATTTGGTGGCACTAGTGTTGCTAACTATTCAGCAATGGAAAAGTGTGCAGATATTATTCTTAAACAAAAATCAGTTCGTGTCGTCGTTCTTTCGGCATCTGCGGGAATAACTAATTTATTAATTGAACTTGCATCAGGGACTGAACTTTCACAACGAGAAGCTTTACTCTCACAAGTGCGTGATATTGAGTATGCGATTATCAATCAGCTTTCTCAGCCAGAAATTATTTCTCAAGAAATAAATCGCCTGCTTGAGAATATTGAGATGCTCTCAGAAGCAGCGTCACTTGCCACATCTGATGCATTAACAGATGAATTAGTCAGCCACGGTGAATTAATGTCGACATTGCTCTTTGTTGAACTATTGCGTGAAAAAGGTGTACAAGCAGACTGGTTTGATGTCAGAAAAGTGATGAAAACCAACGATCTGTTTTGCCATGCTGAACCCGATATGATGCAATTAACAGAGCTCACACAAAGCCTTATTCAACCTCGTTTAGAGGAAACAGTGATTGTCACACAAGGCTTTATTGGTCAAGAGCCAAAAGGTAGAACAACAACGCTAGGTCGTGGTGGTAGTGATTATACGGCTGCTCTGATTGGTGAGGCGCTGGGAATGTCTCGTGTAGATATCTGGACGGATGTACCGGGTATTTACAGCACTGATCCAAGAATAGTGCCAGAGGCACATCGTATTGATCAAATTGCCTTTGATGAAGCCGCAGAAATGGCAACTTTTGGCGCTAAAATTTTGCATCCTGCGACATTATTACCCGCAGTTCGTAGTGGTATTCCTGTATTTGTTGGCTCAAGTAAAGCCCCCGAAGAAGGTGGCACATTAGTTTGTGCTCAAACAGAAAATCCACCTGTATTTCGCGCGATTGCGCTACGTAGAAAACAAACTTTACTCACGTTACATAGCCTGAAAATGCTTCATGCACGCGGTTTTTTAGCAGAAATATTTACTATTTTATCGCGTCATCATATCTCTGTTGATGTGATAACCACATCTGAAGTAAGCATTGCGTTAACCCTCGATACAACAGGTACCACCAGCGCATCAGGTAGTTTATTAACCAATGCGCTCTTAACGGAACTATCCGCATTATGTCGTGTTGAAGTAGAAGAAAATTTGGCTCTGGTTGCGATTATCGGTAATTCACTCTCACAAGTGAATGGCTTAGGAAGCCAGATTTTTGGCGCATTAGAAAGCTACAATATTCGAATGATAAGTCACGGCGCAAGTACCCATAATTTATGCTTATTGGTTGATGGGAAAGATGCGGATAATATTGTGCGTAAATTACATGATACACTGTTTTAATTAATGACTAATTTCAAGATATAGAAGAGAGATAATACATTATTTCTCTTCTACTTTTCATACGTTACATTAAAAATACTTTATTTTTTTAATAGACTCGATAACCGCCATATTTTTTCGCAAATTGGTTAAATTTACCAAAATCAATTAAAGCAATTTCTAAAGAACGATGAGCTAGATGAGACATCTTTGCAATTTTCTCAACAAAAACTCGGTTATCTTCTAGTAACTTAGCGGTAAGCGTAACTGCAATGATTTCACACTCATTCGGAGTGACAATCCAACCATCATTAGTGGCAAATTTATGAATAGGAATATGACCTTCTTTGTCACTTTCTTTGGCTAATAACGCTTCTTCTTCTTTCATGGCTTGCTTAAATAACACAATTTCTTCATCAACAGGCTCAGGAGAAGTAGGAATTTTATGATAAATATAGTCTCCAACTTCTTCAATTCGTGCAGGCGTCATTTCTGCTTTTAGCCAAATATTGTCAAATGCTTTTTCGTCTAAAATTGCCTCTGTATCTAAACTTCCTGTTAATTGCATCAGATTTAAAAAAGCATTAATTAAAACTTCACTTAATGGATAATTCCCTTTTGCTAAAGAAGGAAACGGCACCTCAACGCCAGCAGGTGGGGTTTTCTGAAGGTACAAAGTATAGTTCATCGTCATGTCCTTTTTTCTGATACAGGCTTATAGCTTATACACCTTTAATGGGAACTGCGAGAGGAAATAACAAGGGGATATCGCTATCCCCTCTAGATTATTATATTGTTGAGATCTTAGAATAAAGACAAATTAAGACTCATACCCTAAATTAGGCGCTAACCAACGTTCAACTTCACTAACACTCATCCCTCGACGTTTTGCGTAATCGTCAACCTGATCTTTTTGAATTTGAGCAACTGCAAAATATTTACTTTCAGGATGACTAAAATACCAACCGGATACTGAAGCACCTGGCCACATTGCATAAGCATCTGTTAGCTTCATACCAATACGATTTTCAACATCAAGCAGTTGCCAAATTTTGGCTTTTTCTGTGTGTTCAGGACAAGCCGGATATCCCGGTGCAGGTCGTGTTCCTTGATATTTTTCTCGAATAAGCTCGTCATTAGAGAGAGCTTCATCAGGGTTATATCCCCAAATTTTTGTTCTCACTTGTTGGTGAAGGTATTCCGCAAAAGCTTCAGCAAGACGGTCTGATAATGCTTTCACCATAATCTTATTGTAATCATCATGAGCATTATCATAAGCATTGGCGAGCGTGTCTTCTTCTAACCCTCCTGTTACAGCAAAAGCACCGAAATAGTCAGGAACACCACTTTCTACAGGAGCAATAAAATCGGCTAAACAGTAGTTAGGAAACTCTTTTTTCTCTGTTTGCTGACGTAAATGGCAGCTATATAACAACGGTTGTTGCCTAGTTTCATCGCGATAAATCACAATATCATCACCGACACGATTTGCAGGAAATAACCCAACAATTCCTTTTGGTGTTAATAATTTTTCGTGACTTAATTTATCCAGCATCGCATTTGCATCGGCAAATACACGTTTTGCTTCTTCGCCCACCACGTTATCTTCTAAAATTCGAGGATATTTACCCGCTAAAGACCACGTCATAAAGAAAGGTGTCCAATCGATATACTCACGCAAGGTTTCAATACTTGCAGCGATCTCCTGCACGCCTAATTGATTAGGCTTTGGTGGTATGTAATTTTGCCAATCAATTTGTAGCGCATTCTGTCGTGCAGCTTCTAAAGAAACAGGAGGCGTACGAGGTTTTTTTCTGGCATATTGCTGGCGTACGACTTCATATTCACGCCGTGTTTTTGCAACAAAATCCGCTTTTTGTGTTTCAGATAATAGTGCGGCAACAACACCTACAGTTCTCGATGCATTTTGTACATAAACGGTAGGATGACTGTAATTGGGTTCTATTTTTACTGCCGTATGCGCTTTAGATGTTGTTGCTCCACCAATCATTAATGGTAAAGAAAAACCGCGCCTTTCCATCTCTTTAGCAACATTCACCATCTCATCCAGTGAAGGTGTGATCAGCCCTGAAAGACCAATAATATCGACTTTTTCATCAATTGCTGTTTGCAAAATTTTATCGCAAGGCACCATCACACCTAAATCGATAATGTCGTAGTTATTGCACTGTAAAACAACTCCGACAATATTTTTACCAATATCGTGAACATCCCCTTTTACGGTAGCGAGTAAAATTTTACCTGCGGAAGTACCTGCTTGTTTTGTCGCTTGAATATAAGGTTCGAGATAAGCAACCGCTTGTTTCATCACACGAGCTGATTTCACAACTTGGGGTAAAAACATTTTGCCTTCGCCAAACAAATCACCCACTGTATTCATACCATTCATCAATGGCCCTTCGATGACTTCAATTGGGCTTGATGCTTGTTGACGACAAGCTTCCGTATCTTCAACAATAAATTCGGTGATCCCTTTTACTAACGCGTATTCTAAGCGTTTTTCTACATCCCATTGTCGCCATTCTGCTAACTGATGATTTTGCTCATCACTTTTACTTCCGCGATAACGCTCAGCAAGTGCTAATAAATTGTCGGTGCTCTCTTCATGGCGATTTAAAATGACGTCTTCAACCGCATTACGCAGTTCATCTGGTAATGAGTCGTAAATGGCAAGTTGCCCTGCATTCACAATTCCCATATCCATACCATTTTTGACGGCATAATAGAGAAAAACGGAGTGAATAGCCTCACGAACAGGATCGTTACCCCGAAATGAGAATGAAACGTTAGAGACCCCACCAGAAATTAAGGCATAAGGTAGTTGAGATTTAATATCTGCACAGACGTCAATAAAATCAACAGCATAATTATTATGTTCAGCAATACCAGTCGCAACGGCAAAAATATTAGGATCAAAAATAATATCTTCAGGTGGAAAACCTGCTTGCTCTGTTAATAACTGATAAGCTCGACGACAGATTTCGATTTTACGCTCTCGAGTATCCGCTTGCCCCACTTCATCAAACGCCATAACAACAACAGCGGCACCGTATTTACGCACCAATTTAGCGTGTTCAAGAAAAGGTATTTCTCCTTCTTTCATCGAAATAGAGTTAACAATGCCTTTGCCTTGAATGCATTTTAGTCCCTCTTCTATTACTTCCCATTTTGAAGAGTCGATCATCACCGGAACCTTGGCAATATCAGGCTCACCTGCAATAAGATTGAGAAAACGTGTCATAGCTTCCACCGCATCTAACATGCCTTCATCCATGTTGATATCGATGATTTGAGCACCATTTTCAACTTGCTGACGTGCAACATCCAATGCTTCTTGGTAATTGCCTTCTTTTATCAAGCGCTTAAATTTCGCAGAACCTGTGACGTTAGTTCGTTCCCCCACATTTACAAACAGTGAATTATCATCAATCACTAAAGGCTCTAAACCTGAAAGACGACACGCTTTCTTAAGAGTCGGTAATACTCTTGGTGCGATACCTTCTACTGCTTGTGAAATGGCAAGAATATGTGCAGGTGTTGTTCCACAACATCCCCCTACAATATTGAGAAAACCCGCTTGCGCCCATTCTTTAATTTGCTCAGCCATTTCTTGAGCATCTAAATCATAGCCTCCAAATGCATTAGGCAAACCAGCATTAGGGTGAGCACTAACATAAGTTTCAGAAATTTGTGAAAGTGTTTGAATATATTGACGTAATTCTTTAGGCCCTAACGCGCAGTTTAGACCAAATGAGAGTGCATCAGCATGACGTAAAGAGTGATAGAACGCTTCTGTTGTTTGCCCTGTTAAGGTTCTCCCTGATGCATCTGTAATGGTGCCAGATATCATCACAGGTAATTCAATATTGAGCGATTCAAATTCACATTTAATCGCAAAAATAGCGGCTTTCGCGTTTAGTGTGTCGAAAATAGTTTCGACCATAATTAAATCAACACCGCCTTTAATTAATCCGCGCGTTGCTTCTCGATAAGCTTCTACCAGCTTATCAAACGAAACATTACGAAAAGCCGGATCATTAACATCTGGGGATATAGATGCCGTTCTGTTTGTTGGCCCTAACACACCCGCGACATAACGCGGTTTATCAGGTGTTAAAGCACTCCATTTATCTGCACAGGCTTTTGCTAATTTTGCAGCCTCTTCATTTAGCTCGAAACAGAGTGACTCCATGTGATAATCAGCCATCGCAATGGAAGTTGAGTTAAAGGTATTGGTTTCAACAATATCAGCACCCGCTTGAAAATAAGCATCATGTATGTCCGCAATAATCTGGGGCTGTGTTAACACTAAAAGATCATTATTTCCTTTAACATCACAATTCCAATCAGCAAAACGTTCACCTCGATAATCAGCTTCTGTTAGTTGATATTGCTGGATCATTGTCCCCATTGCGCCATCAAGTACTAAGATGCGTTTTTCTAATGCTTCCACCAGTTGTTGTTTTATGTTTGCCACGTTGCTTCCTCTTAATCGAGAATGTTTTTATTCTTATTTCTTTATTTTTCTTTCGTTGTTTTTTTATCCTACCATATCTTTTTGCAAAGATTTCTAAGACGAAGATGAGAGATTTTCACTTAGTGATAAATACTTTTAATAAATATTTCTTATCACACATATTGTTTTGAAAAATGCAGTGATCGGAGGAGTTTTATTACACGGGATAGTTCATAATAGATACTAATATGGATAGCATTTCTGGAGTGTATACATGACAGTTTCCCCTACAAATAAAAAAGTGCGTAAGACGAAAACAACTGCCACTCAAAGCACTACACAAGGAGGCCCCGTTCAGTCATTAAGTCGAGGACTGACATTATTGGAATATATTTCCGAATCTCCGGGTGGTATCGCCCTAACCGATCTCGCCTTTCAAGCTGGATTACCTAATTCCACAACACACCGCTTACTCACGACACTTCAGCAACATGGTTTTGTCCGTCAAGTTGGTGATTTAGGATTGTGGGTTGTTGGTACACACGCCTTTATTGTTGGCAGTAGCTTTCTACAAACTCGTAATCTTTTGGTCATGGTGCATCCTATTTTGCGTCAGTTGATGGAAGATTCTGGTGAAACCGTCAATCTGGCTATTCTTGACCAAATTGAATTTGATGCCGTGATTGTCGATCAAGTGCAATGTAACGCGCTAATGAGAATGTCGGCGCCTATTGGCGGTAAATTACCGATGCACGCATCCGGTGCGGGTAAAGCGTTCCTTTCTACGTTGCCAGAAAATAAATTACTGCCTTTGCTCCAGAAAAAAGGCTTAATGGCTTATACACCTCACACCCGAACACTCCCTTCTTCACTAAAAGAAAACTTAGAGCAAGCCCGTAAACAAGGTTTTTCTTTCGATGATGAAGAGCATGCTTTAGGCTTACGCTGTATTGGTGCTTGTATTTATGATGAACACCACCAGCCTTTTGCAGCAATTTCACTTTCAGGCCCGGTTTCTAGAATGACTGATTCACGTATCACTGAATTAGGCGCAATGGTTATCAAAGCAGCAAAACAAATTAGCCGTGAATATGGTGGGGTAAAAAGCTGATCCTCTCTTTCACCTTCCTCATTACCAAACAATGAGGAAGGAACTCCTTAATTAAACCGATTCAGCTTTTTAAAAAGACAGAGTTTCGGCTTTATATTCGTTAAATATTAAAAAACTGTTATTTATCACCTAAAAAAATTGATGTTGATCACAGATGTTGTTTAAGACGCATTAAGAGTATTGCAACTCTTCTTGTTACCCGTAACAATGTTACCGGTAACAAATACTATAGCTAAATTCAAATACTCTCTTTTCATAGCCAATAGTAACGCTCATCACCCTGTGTGAATAAAGGAAGCATCATTATGACCCCTAAAAACCATGACCCAATTCAGAACGACTTTGTTCCGCTTAATGAGACAGTAAAACAGGTGACTGAGCGCATTATTGCTCGCTCACATGTAACTCGTCGTGCTTATCTGAAAAAAATCGAAGCCGCAAAAAGCCAAACTGTACATCGTGCTCAATTGGCTTGTGGTAATTTGGCTCATGGTTTCGCTGCTTGTCAGGCTGACGACAAAAATCGCCTGAAAAATATGGTTCATAATGATATTGCCATTATCACGGCTTACAATGATATGTTGTCTGCTCATCAGCCATATGAAAATTATCCTCAAAAAATTAAAAAAGCATTACATGCTGTTGGTGCTGTAGGACAAGTAGCAGGCGGTGTTCCGGCAATGTGCGACGGAGTCACTCAGGGACAAGATGGTATGGAGTTATCGCTCCTGAGTCGTGATGTGATTGCAATGTCAGCGGCAGTTGGTTTATCCCATAATATGTTTGATGGGGCACTCTATTTAGGGATCTGCGATAAAATTGTTCCCGGACTGACGATGGCAGCGCTCTCTTTTGGTCATCTTCCTGCGATTTTTGTTCCAGCAGGCCCTATGACTAGCGGTTTACCCAATAAAGAAAAAGTCCGTATTCGCCAACTCTATGCTGAAGGTAAAGTAGATCGCCATGCTTTATTAGAAGCCGAAGCAGCGTCTTACCATAGCATTGGTACCTGCACCTTTTACGGTACAGCGAACTCAAATCAGATGGTCATGGAAATGATGGGATTACATCTACCTGGCGCTTCTTTTGTCCATCCAGATACACCATTGCGTGATGCATTAACAGATGCTGCGGCAAGTCAGATTGTACGATTGACAGAAAACTCAGGTAATTATCTTCCTATCGGTCAGTTAGTTGATGAAAAAGTCATTGTTAATGGCATTATTGCGCTACTCACAACAGGTGGTTCAACTAACCTCACTATGCACTTAGTCGCCATGGCACGCGCAGCTGGCATTATCATTAATTGGGATGATTTCTCTGAACTTTCGCAAGTTGTGCCACTTATTGCTCGTATTTATCCTAATGGTCCTGCCGATATCAATCAGTTTCAAGCAGCAGGTGGTATTGCACTGATTATTCGTGAACTACTGAAAAAAGGCTTAATTCATCGTGATGTCAATACTGTTGCAGGGTTTGGCATTGAGCGTTATACCTTAGAACCTTGGTTAAATGAGGGTAAACTGGATTGGCGCGAAGGTACAACGAGCTCTTTAGATAAAGATGTCATTGCTGATATCAATACACCATTCTCATCACATGGTGGTACACAAGTGATGCAAGGCAATTTAGGTCGAGCTGTAATGAAAACTTCTGCCGTACCTGATGAAAATAAAATTATTGAAGCCCCTGCGGTGGTGTTTAATAGCCAACATGATATTGCCGCTAAATTTGAAACCGGTGAGCTAAATAAAGATTGTGTGGTTGTTGTGCGTTATCAAGGACCGCAAGCTAACGGTATGCCTGAATTGCATAAACTGATGCCACCTTTAGGTGTATTAATGGATAAAGGTTATAAAGTAGCATTAGTGACAGATGGTCGACTTTCAGGGGCTTCAGGTAAAGTTCCCGCTGCAATTCATGTTACACCAGAGGCTGTAAATAGCGGTTTATTAGCCAAAGTACGTGATGGTGATATCATTCGTGTTAATGGTAAAACAGGTGAGTTAACACTCCTTGTTGATGAACAAACACTCAATGCTCGCCAAGATAAGATGCCTGATTTAAGTGCGAACGATATAGGCTGTGGCCGTGAACTGTTTGTGAATTTGCGTCGTCATTTATCCGGAGCTGAACAAGGTGCTTGTTGTATTGATTTTTAATGGCAACAAGTTTTAATGCCTAACGAGGAGCAGATTTAATTCATTTGCTCACCATTTTCTAATTAGGAAATACAAATGATGAATCATTGGAATACAAGTGCAGAGTCTGTACTAAAATCAGGGCCTGTTGTTCCTGTTATTGTTATCAACCATATTGATGATGCAGTCCCTGTTGCAAAAGCATTAGTCGCCGGTGGTGTAAAAGTTTTAGAAGTCACATTACGTACAGATTGCGCGATTGAAGCTATTCGACGTATTGCGAAAGAAGTCCCAGAAGCCATTGTGGGTGCAGGAACCGTGATTAATCCACAACAGTTAGCACAAGTTACTGAAGCAGGCGCTCAATTTGCTATTAGCCCAGGGTTAACAGAAGCGCTACTCAAAGCTGCGGTGGCTGGAACAATCCCTTTAATTCCGGGTATTTCAACAGTTTCTGAGCTAATGCTCGGTATGAGTTATGGCTTAAATGAATTTAAATTTTTCCCAGCAGAAGCGAATGGTGGGGTAAAGGCTTTAAAAGCAATTGCAGGACCATTCTCAACAATTCGCTTCTGCCCAACTGGTGGCATCTCGCCAGAAAACTATCGTAATTACCTTGCACTTGAGAGCGTGCTTTGTATTGGTGGTTCTTGGTTAGTGCCTAATGATGCGGTGAAAGCAGGTGATTTCCAGCGTATTACTGAATTAGCGAAAGAAGCCGTTGCAGGGGCAACGCATTAATTTGATGATTTAAATTCAATAAAGATAGGTTCTTTCCTTTGCGCCTATCTTTTATTTCTATTCATATTTTTTGCTTACTTTGCCTGATATGCAAATCGCTTAGTTTGAGAATAAGCGTACACATCTTCAATATAGCCATCTTTAATTTTTTGCTGTCGTTGTTGCCAATATTCGGGTGATAAAAGCTCACGATGTTGCGCTTCAAAATAGTGGCAAACTCGCTTATCACTACATAGAAAATAGCGAAATTCTTCTGGAAAAACATCATTGAGTGCAACGCTATACCAAGGCTCACTCGCTAATTCATCTTCAGGGTAACGAGCAGGAGGGATCGCACGAAAATTCATATCTGTCATATAACTAATTTCATCATAGTCATAGAAAATCACACGATGATGTCGAGTCACACCAAAGTTTTTAAACAGCATATCACCGGGAAAAATATTCGCAGCAATAAGCTCTTTCAACGCTTGTCCATAATCTTCAACAACAGCCTTAAGTTGATTATCATCGCACTGCTCCATATAGATATTGAGTGGTATCATCCTCCGTTCCATATAAAGATGGCGGATCAGTAGCTTATCACCTAGATCTTCCAATTTATTGGGGATCTCCTGTTCAAAGACAGCCATTAACTCAGGGCTAATTCTTTTCTTCTCGATTATAAAATTCTCAAACTCTTGGGTATCTGCCATTCGTCCAACACGATCGTGCTCTTTAACCAATTGATAGCATTCTTTTACACGCTCCGCCGTGATCGTTTTTTGTGGTGCAAACTTATCTTTGATCACTTTAAAAACACGATCATAAGTTGGTAATGTAAATACCAACATCACCATACCCTTTACACCAGGAGCTTCAATAAATTGCTCTGATGAAAAATTCATAAAGGCAAGGTATTCACGATAGTATTCTGTTTTACCGTGTTTTTGACACCCTATCGACATATAAAGCTCAGCAATAGATTTGCTCGGTAATATATCTCTTAACCATGCGACTAATGCCGCAGGAAATGGCGCATAAACCATAAAATAAGAACGGGCAAAACCAAAGACAATACTGGCTTCATCTGCGGTTATCAAACAAGTATCAATCAACAATTGTTGTTCAATATTATGAATAGGTAATAGAAACGGAATATATTGATTATCAATAACAATTTTACCTATCAGCCAAGCAGCTTTATTGCGATAAAAGAGTTCATTTGCGATATGAAATACTGCGCTCTGTAATTGTTCCGAAGAGAACTGAGCGGTAAGTACATTACAAATAGAGTGAATATCGCGTTGCTTATTTTGCCACGGCAATCGTAAAGGTAAGCGTGATAAAATATCTTGCAGTAATGCGGATAAATCACTTTGAATAACAAACTGCTTTGATAACGGTCGAGGCGCTTGTGTAAAGCGATAAGCTGGCTGTGATGAAAAAACAAAGAGGTTTTTTTTATTCAATTCACGATGGTAAAACAGACGACAATAAACAGAATTAAAAAAACTCTCTGCAATCTCAAATCGAGGGTAATTGGGCAATAATTGCGTATAGTTCTCTTTCACCTTTTGTAGAAAAAGACTATCTTTATCAATGTCATGTCGAATACATTTAAGTTGCTCTACCACTAATCCAACATGATTATCATATAAACGGATGCGCTCTTTCATCGCGATTTGCACACCATGCCAATCCGCTTGCTCAAAACGATATTGAGCTCCTGACGTTATCTCAAGGAAACGACCATATTGAGCATCAAAGCCTTGTAAAATTGTTTGAGCAATTAAATCTTCTGGCGTCATAGCAACCTCACGAAAAAGAGGAGCATCCTGCTCCTGAATTATCACCACAAAAACAGATAATAATATTTTTGGATCTTTAGAATTGCTGCTCTTCTGTTGAGCCTGTTAGTGCCGTCACTGAAGACATACCACCTTGAATAATCGTCGTGACTTTATCAAAATACCCTGTTCCCACCTCTTGTTGATGTGATGAGAAGGTATAGCCTTGATTAAGTGCAGCAAATTCTTTTTCTTGTACTTTTTCAACGTAATGCTTCATACCCTCACCTTTAGCGTAGTCATGTGCTAAATCAAACATGTTAAACCACATGCTATGAATGCCCGCTAAAGTAATAAATTGGAATTTATATCCCATTGCAGAAAGCTCATCTTGGAAATGCGCAATCGTGCGATCATCAAGATTTTTTTTCCAGTTAAAAGAAGGAGAACAGTTATAAGCCAGCATTTTCCCTGGGTATTTATCGTGAATAGCTTCAGCAAACTTAGCTGCCATTTTCAGATCAGGTAGCGATGTTTCACACCACACCAGATCGGCATAAGGCGCATAAGCAAGCCCTCGGCTAATGGCTTGATCAATACCAGCATGAGTACAGAAAAAACCTTCAGGTGTGCGTTCTCCAGTTAAGAACGAACTATCATAAGGATCGCAGTCTGAAGTTAAGAGATCGGCGGCATCGGCATCCGTTCTTGCAACAAGTAATGTAGGCACATCAGACACATCTGCGGCTAAACGTGCAGCAACCAGCTTTTGGACAGCTTCTTGGGTTGGAACTAAGACTTTTCCCCCCATATGACCGCATTTTTTCACTGCGGCTAACTGATCTTCAAAGTGAACACCGGCTGCTCCCGCTTCAATCATCGCCTTCATTAATTCAAAGGCATTTAATACGCCACCAAAGCCAGCTTCTGCATCAGCCACAATAGGAAGGAAAAAATCAATATAATCTTTATGTTGAGGACCAATGCCATTTGACCACTGAATTTGATCTGCACGTCTAAAGGTATTATTAATACGTTGGACAACATTAGGAACAGAATCAACTGGATATAGCGACTGATCAGGGTACATGCTTGCAGCCGTGTTTGCATCAGCAGCGACTTGCCACCCTGAAAGATAAACAGCTTCTAATCCTGCTTTTGCTTGTTGCAATGCTTGCCCACCCGTTAAAGCACCCAATGCATTAACATAGCCTTTCTTCGATTTTCCATTTAATGATGACCAAAGCCTTTGAGCGCCACGTCGTGCTAAGGTATGTTCTGGGTTAACCGAACCTCTTAATTTAATAACATCTTCAGCGCTATAAGGACGGGTAATACCTTTCCAGCGGGGTTGTTCCCACTCTTTCTCTAATTGGGCGATTTGCTCTGATCTACTAATAGTCATAAAAACAGCTCCTATAAATACGGTAGTGATGATGTTTGCAGTTTATAAATACGTTGTGACGTATCTTTTTTAATTTAAAAGTTGGTAACCCGGTAAAGTCAGAAAATCGACTAATTCATCTTGGGTTGTGATCTTATCCATTAAAGAAGCCGCTTCTTTAAAACGCCCTTCTTCAAAACGAGTATCACCGACTTCTTGGCGTATCACCTCAAGCTCTTCTTTCAACATGTTACGAAAGAGATCTTTAGTCACAATTTGCCCATCAGACAGTGTTTTTTGATGGCGGATCCATTGCCAAATAGAAGTACGCGATATTTCTGCCGTTGCGGCATCTTCCATTAATCCATAGATAGGTACGCAACCATTACCCGAAATCCACGCTTCGATATATTGCACGGCAACACGAATATTAGCTCTCATGCCCTTTTCTGTACGTTCACCTGTACAAGGTGCTAATAACATTTCTGCCGTTATTTTTTCATTACGTTGCACATCGAGCTGATTAGAGCGAGCTCCCAATACCGCATCAAAAGCAGATAATACCGTTTCAGCAAGGCCTGGATGAGCAATCCAAGTGCCATCATGGCCATTTGTTGCTTCAAGTTCTTTATCATCAAATACTTTTTTCAAAATAATGCCGTTTTGCTCAGGATCTCGACTTGGAATAAACGCCGACATTCCGCCCATAGCAAAAGCACCTCGCTTATGGCAAGTCTGGATCAGTAAACGCGAATAAGCACTTAAGAAAGGTTGAGTCATCGTGATCCCCTGTCTATCAGGTAAGACACGATCAGGATAATTTTTTAATGTCTTGATATAGCTAAAAATATAATCCCAACGGCCACAGTTAAGTCCAACGATATGCTCTTTCATATGAAAGAGAATTTCTTCCATTTGGAAAACAGCGGGTAAAGTTTCAATTAATACCGTGGCTTTAATGGTTCCTGTTGCTAAACCAAAGCGCTTTTCAGTGAAATGAAAAACATCGCTCCACCATTTAGCCTCTTGCCATGTTTGCAATTTAGGAATGTAAAAATAAGGGCCACTCCCTTTTTCTAATAGGGCTTTGTGGTTATGGTAAAAATACAAAGCAAAATCAAATAATCCCCCTGCAATAGGCTCCCCTTTCCATAGCACATGCTTCTCGGGCAGGTGGAGTCCTCTTACTCTGGCAATCAATACTGCCGGTGACGCTTTAAGTTGATAGCATTTACCTTGTTCATTGGTATAAGAAATAGTGCCTTTAACGGCATCACGCAGATTAATTTGACCATCAATCACTTTGTCCCATGTAGGTGCTAAGGAATCTTCAAAGTCCGCCATAAAGACTTTTACATTCGCATTTAATGCATTGATAACCATTTTGCGATCAACGGGCCCTGTTATTTCAACACGACGGTCTTGAAGATCTTTAGGTATGGGATTAACTTTCCACTCTGAGTTTATAATGGAATCTGATTCCGAAATAAAATTAGGAAGTTCACCATTATCAACTCTGTTTTTCCAGTTATCTCTTTCAGCTAATAAAGTATGGCGTCTATCTGAAAAGTGATTTAACAAGTCAGTTAAAAACAACTTAACATCATGATTTAATATCTCTTTTTCCTGTTTACCAAAAGATTGCGTAAAATTTAGTTCTTCTTTAGTTAACGATTGTGACATTCTGCATTCCCCTAAAAGCGTTTACACACCTGATTAAGATTAATGCAGTTTTTACAAAAATCAAAAATGAATTCCATTTTTATTTAAATAATTTTTAACAATGTGATTACATCGTTGTTTTTTTATTGTACAAAAATCAGAATTACAAAATAATTCGAGAGCTCTGGAAGAGATCGATAATAGACAGAGAAAAGGAATGTTAATGTTTGATAATTTTGGCTATATAGCTTTTTCTTATATGAATATTCTTCATATACAACATGAAGACCTCGACATTCAAAAGGTTATTAGCTAAATTTGGGCTTCTAGATGTCTAGATGTTTTTAGAGGTTATTAAAATGCCAATTAGAGTACCCGATGAGCTACCCGCAGTCAGTTGTTTACAAAAAGAGAATGTCTTTGTTATGACATCCAGTAGAGCGAGTATTCAAGATATTCGCCCTTTAAAAGTGCTTATCCTTAATTTAATGCCAAAGAAAATAGAAACAGAAAATCAATTTCTGCGATTACTTTCTAATAGCCCTCTTCAAATTGATATTCAATTATTACGTATTGACTCTCGTATACCTAAAAATACCCCAGTAGAGCATCTCGATACTTTCTACTGCGATTTTAACCAAATTAAAGAACAAAATTTCGATGGACTTATCGTCACTGGCGCACCATTAGGGCTAGTCGAATTTAAAGATGTGGCTTATTGGAATGAAATAAAAGAAGTAATTACATGGGCTAAAGAGCATGTCACTTCTACACTCTTTATTTGCTGGGCGGCTCAAGCTGGATTGAATATCTTATACGGCCTGCCTAAATACACGCTAGAACAAAAAATTTCAGGCGTATATAATCATAACACTTGCTCACCATTTTCACTGTTAACTCGCGGATTTGATGAGACTTTCTTTGCGCCACATTCTCGTTATGCTGGTTTTCCTATCGACCTTATTCAAAATAATACTGATTTAGAGATCCTCGCGACTTCAGAAGAAGCTGGCGCTTATTTGTTTGCATCAAAAGATAAAAGAGTTGTCTTTGCAACTGGGCACCCAGAATACGATCCCAATACACTAGCAGATGAATATCATCGTGATGTTAAAGCAGGGCTAGATCCTCAATTACCAGAAAATTATTTTCCTAATAATGATCCAAGAAAAAAACCTATCGCTTCTTGGCGTAGTCATGGGCATTTATTGTTTTCAAATTGGTTGAATTACTATGTTTATCAGATAACACCATTCGATCTTGCCCACATGAATCCAACCTTGGATTAAAGAAAAACCCCAAAATAAATTTGGGGTTTTAAGATAATCATTTGCCAAGCTAAGAATTATTTATAGCGATGAGCTAATGCGTTAGCCGCGATCATTGCGTTATAAACATCATCTTCAGTAACTTTCATTGGCATATTGCCCATGGTATCACCTTCAGCACAGGCAATTTTCGCCACAGTACGCCATTCGCTTTCAATAAATTCTTTCATACCCATATCTTCAAGTGTCAGTGGTAATTCTGCCGCTTTAATAATACGGATCACTTCATCAATTTCTTCTTGTGGTGCATTTTCTAACACTAATTGAGTTAATAAACCGAATACTACTTTTTCACCATGTTGAACACGGTGTAAAGACTCAACCGCTGACATACCATTATTTACTGCATGAGCAGCAGCTAAGCCACCGGCTTCAGCACCAACACCACTCAGGTAGATTGTTGCTTCAATAGTTTGCTCTAATGCAGGAGTGGTAATTTTATGGCGAATAGCGTCCATTGCTTTATCAATGTTTTCACTTAACATTTCAAAGCAAAGCTGTGCTAAGCCAAGACCTGTACGTGATGGACGTTGATTGACCAAATTTAAGCCGTCTGCTTGATAGCAAGCACGAGCTTCAAAGTAAGTCGCTAGGGCATCACCAACACCTGCTGAGAAAAAGCGTTGTGGGGCAGATGCAATAATAGCGGTATCTGCAATAACAACGTCCGGGTTTTGTGGCAAGAATAAATATTTATCAAACTCACCATTTTCTTTGTATAACACAGACAATGCAGTACAAGGCGCGTCAGTTGAAGCGATAGTTGGGAATAAAATAACAGGAATGTGCTGATAATAAGCAACGGCTTTAGACACATCTAATGTCTTACCTCCCCCAATACCAATAATCACGTTCGCTTTATTTTCAACCGCAATTTTACCGAGGCGATTAACTTCAGCCTCAGTACATTCGTAATTAAATTTTTCAACTAGTGAAACAATGTTATTTTCTTTTAGAGAAGGAATGGCTTCTTTAGTTACTTTTTCTAAAAAAAACTCATCACTAATAATAAATGCGTTATCACCAAAATCTTTTACATATTTACCGACAGAAGACAGTAATTGGCTACCAATAAAGAATTTTTTTGGTGAGGTTACAGAGCGAGGTAATATAGATGACATAACTAAATTCCTTTATTTTAGATTTTGCTACACACAATAGCAGAATTAGTATTTCATATTACCTCTCATCATAATATGAATCTAGTAAACTCTCTAATAATCATTATCTAAATCATTTTCGTTAATTATTTTTAATTTATATAAAAAAATAGTTATTTTACATTTTTTGAAAAACAGATTATCTACGTATTTATTACGATAATAAAGGCATCATCACGGTGATGCCATAAAAAGAACAACACAATGAATCGTTATTTGATATACAGTCATGCTATATTCACGATATAACAATATATTATTTTATTAAGGTGATTTCTTGTGGAAGACGCTGTTATTCTCGTAGATAAAAATGATAATGAGCTGGGAACGATGCCAAAGCTTGAAGCTCATATTGTAGGCGCCTTGCATCGAGCCTTCTCAATATTTATTTTTAATTCAAAAAAGCAATTACTTATTCAACAACGTGCAATATCCAAATACCACTCCGGTGGTTTATGGGCAAATACATGTTGTAGTCACCCTCTTCCAAACGAATTACTTTCAGATGCCATTCATCGTCGTTTAAATGAAGAATTAGGCATGAAATGTGATATGCAATCTATTGGAACTATTCTGTATAACGAAAAAGTGACTGATGATCTTATAGAACATGAGTTTGATCATCTATTTCTTGGGTTTAGTAACGAATTACCCCAGAGTAATCCAGATGAAGTGATGAATTACCGCTGGATCTCCCTCGATTCTCTTTATCAAGATATTGAAGAGAATGCACAAAATTACAGTGTTTGGTTTCGTTATATATTAAATCGAATGGGAATTGAGCAATTTTCTCGTTGGAGCCAAGGTATTATTTAGCAATTATCTTATTAACAACTTAAATATAGAATAGATGGCTCATTTTTTGAGATTTAAAAACTCCAAACGCAAAAAAGCCAACCCATTGGGTTGGCTTTTTCGTCTTATTTAATGCCTGGCAGTTCCCTACTCTCACATGGGGAGACCCCACACTACCATCGGCGCTACAACGTTTCACTTCTGAGTTCGGCATGGGATCAGGTGGGACCGCTGCGCTATGGCCGCCAAGCAGAATTCTTTAAATTCTTTAATTATTCGTCTCTTCCTGAGACTCACCCCTTTGGGGCCAGTGCTCCGCACTGTTCCAGTTTGTTCCAGACAAACTGGTCTATTTTACTACTCGTTACTTCGATTTCTCGTCATAACCAGCAATATTCAATCTTAAACAAGCTTACTTCATTCATCTTTGTCTCTCAGACAAAACACCTTCGGTGTTGTCAGGTTAAGCCTCACGGTTCATTAGTACTGGTTAGCTCAACGTATCGCTACGCTTACACACCCAGCCTATCAACGTCTTAGTCTTAAACGTTCCTTTAGGTCACTCAAGGTGACAGGGAAGACTCATCTTGAGGCAAGTTTCCCGCTTAGATGCTTTCAGCGGTTATCTCTTCCGCACTTAGCTACCGGGCAATGCCATTGGCATGACAACCCGAACACCAGTGGTGCGTTCACTCCGGTCCTCTCGTACTAGGAGCAACCCCTCTCAATCTTCCAACGCCCACGGCAGATAGGGACCGAACTGTCTCACGACGTTCTAAACCCAGCTCGCGTACCACTTTAAATGGCGAACAGCCATACCCTTGGGACCTACTTCAGCCCCAGGATGTGATGAGCCGACATCGAGGTGCCAAACACCGCCGTCGATATGAACTCTTGGGCGGTATCAGCCTGTTATCCCCGGAGTACCTTTTATCCGTTGAGCGATGGCCCTTCCATTCAGAACCACCGGATCACTAAGACCTACTTTCGTACCTGCTCGAGCCGTCACTCTCACAGTCAAGCTGGCTTATGCCTTTGCACTAACCGCATGATGTCCGACCATGCTTAGCCAACCTTCGTGCTCCTCCGTTACTCTTTAGGAGGAGACCGCCCCAGTCAAACTACCCACCAGACACGGTCCCCGACCCGGATTACGGGCCTAGGTTAGAACATCAAACGTTAAAGGGTGGTATTTCAAGGTTGACTCCATGCAGACTGGCGTCCACACTTCATAGTCTCCCACCTATCCTACACATCAAGGCTCAATGTTCAGTGTCAAGCTATAGTAAAGGTTCACGGGGTCTTTCCGTCTTGCCGCGGGTACACTGCATCTTCACAGCGAGTTCAATTTCACTGAGTCTCGGGTGGAGACAGCCTGGCCATCATTACGCCATTCGTGCAGGTCGGAACTTACCCGACAAGGAATTTCGCTACCTTAGGACCGTTATAGTTACGGCCGCCGTTTACTGGGGCTTCGATCAAGAGCTTCTCCCTAAGGATAACCCCATCAATTAACCTTCCAGCACCGGGCAGGCGTCACACCGTATACGTCCACTTTCGTGTTTGCACAGTGCTGTGTTTTTAATAAACAGTTGCAGCCAGCTGGTATCTTCGACTGGCTTCGGCTCCGTCCGCAAGGGACTTCACTTACCGCCAGCGTGCCTTCTCCCGAAGTTACGGCACCATTTTGCCTAGTTCCTTCACCCGAGTTCTCTCAAGCGCCTGAGTATTCTCTACCTGACCACCTGTGTCGGTTTGGGGTACGATTGTTGGTAACCTGAAGCTTAGAGGCTTTTCCTGGAAGCAGGGCATCAATTGCTTCACCACCTTAGTGGCTCGTCATCACACCTCAGCATTAAGTGACCGGATTTGCCTAATCACTCTGCCTACATGCTTGAACCGGGACGACCGTCGCCCGGACAACCTAGCCTTCTCCGTTCCCCCATCGCAGTTACCACCAGTACGGGAATATTAACCCGTTTCCCATCGACTACGCTTTTCAGCCTCGCCTTAGGGGTCGACTCACCCTGCCCCGATTAACGTTGGACAGGAACCCTTGGTCTTCCGGCGTGCGGGTTTTTCACCCGCATTATCGTTACTTATGTCAGCATTCGCACTTCTGATACCTCCAGCATACCTCACAGTACACCTTCGCAGGCTTACAGAACGCTCCCCTACCCAAC